>NZ_JAYUPA010000535.1:0-1592 GCF_043760365.1 Armatimonas sp. | reverse complement strand
CACCACTGTCGGTTTGATGAGGGAAGCAAGGGCATGCTGACGATACGGGGCAATAAAAGCGGGGCGTTCTGCGATGGCATCTCGCGGCGGGATTTTCTAACTATCGGGGGGCTAGCGTTGGGTGGGCTGAGCCTACCGCAGATTCTGGCGGCGGAGGCGCACGCGGGCATTCGCAAGAACCAGAAGGCTATTATTATGGTCTTCTTGCCGGGTGGCCCGGCACAGCACGACATGTTCGACATGAAGCCTGATGCACCGTCGGATATTCGCGGTGAGTTCAAGCCAATAAAAACCAATGTCTCCGGGATTGAGATATGCGAGCACATGCCCAAGATCGCGGGCATGATGGACAAGTTCGCGATTATCCGCTCGCTCACCGGCATGCGCGATGAGCACGACTCGCATATCTGCATGAGCGGGTACTCGGTGGCGGAGACCAATCAGAACAAAGCGCCGTGTCTGGGCTCCGTGCTCTCGCGGCTGGAAGGCCCGACTGAGAAAACTGTCCCGCCGTTTGTGGGCCTTCAGGGCAAGGCCGGGCACATGGAGTGGGCCGATCCCGGCGACACGGGTTTTCTAGGCATGGCGCACGCGGCAATGCGGCCATCGGGGGATCTCATGAAAGACATGACGCTCACCGATGTCTCGCTGGATCGCCTCAGCCACCGCAAGCAACTACTCGCAAGCCTGGATCGCTACCGAAGGCGCGTGGACACGCTCCCCGAGATAGACGCGCTCAACGCCCGTGCCTTCGATATTCTCACGTCAAGCAAGCTTGTCCAGGCGCTGGATGTGACTCGCGAGGACAAAAAGACCCGTGAGCGCTACGGAATCGGACGACTGGAACCCGTGGACGATGGCCTGCCGATGCTCAACGACCAATTCTTAGCGGCGCGGCGGCTTGTCGAGGCAGGCGTACGCTGCGTCTCGATTGGCTACGGGCGCTGGGATCATCATGGCGCGAACTTCGCCCAGCTCAAGACCTACCTCCCCATGCTCGATGCCGCCGTGAGCTCGCTGGTGCAAGATATCCACGACAGGGGAATGCAAGACGATGTCTCGGTAATTGTGTGGGGCGAGTTCGGGCGCACGCCGAAGATCAACAAAGACGCGGGCCGGGACCACTGGCCCCGTGCTAACTTCGCATTGCTCGCAGGCGGCGGGATGAAGATGGGCCAGGTCATTGGGAGCACCAATAAGTTCGGCGAGGAGCCCGACGAGCGACCCATTGATATGAAAGATGTCTTTGTGACACTCTATAATCGGCTGGGAATTGATATTGTCAACACACCCGTTCCGGATGTGACCGGGCGACCGAACTTCCTCTTTGCAGGCCGTGAGCCGATTGCGGAGCTGATCTAACCATGCTGACCATTCGTGGCGCGGGCGGCAAGTTCTGCGATGGCCTCTCACGACGGCAGTTTTTAACCGTCGGGGCGCTAGGCGGGCTGGCTCTACCGCAGCTTCTGGCCGCCGAGGCGCAGGCGGGTATACGCAACTCGCACAAGGCGGTTATTTTAATCTACTTGCCGGGTGGGCCGGGGCACCAGGACACGTTTGACTTAAAAATGGATGCGCCGTCGGATATTCGC
>NZ_JAYUPA010000534.1:0-1593 GCF_043760365.1 Armatimonas sp. | reverse complement strand
GAGGCCCGGCTTGCGCGTGCCGTGCTTGTACTCCACCGGAACGACGCGCCCATCGGAATGAAACTCCACGACATCCCCTTTCCCCACCAGTCCGAGCGTGTCGGAAAAGAGCGGGAGGCCGCGCACCTCCCGCACCCCATTCTTCCAGCTCGTCTCCCCCGAGTCCGCCCGCTCATGTGCGGCTCGACCTTTAAGCGTGAAGAGGTTCTCATCCCAGACATGCTCCAGGTGGATCAGCGCACACTGGCGCGGGCAGTACGAAAAGTGCTCAAGCGCCGAGAGCATCACTAAGGTTTCCACTACGAACCTACGAATGATGGCCACGGTTGCCACCCACCATAGTTTTTACTGCGGACGCCTTTACTGTAAAGTTCTTCATATCCTTTCTCATGGCGGGCGAGTTCGAGCACTTTCACCGTCCCTTCGTCGTCTTCGATCCAGAAGAGGCGCTCGTCTCTACGCCCTTGCGGATAGACACGAGCATCCCCCTGCGACTGCTCCAGGGTCTTGCTGTTCTTATGGCGAAACTCCGGCTTGCTGAGCTTACGCAGGACACTGTCAAACGCACTACGAACAGACGGCTCCATAGCCTCATAGTCGCGCTGTGCCTTCTTCGAGAGCAGAATCGGGTCTCCAGTGGGCTCCTCGATCCGCGCCTTATACGCCTCGAAGCAGGCTTCCCCCAGAGGAGAGAGATACCGATAGCCATCGTCGCCCGGCTCTGTCAGTGTCTCCCGTAGATCGTCGGGCAGTGCCAACAGCCGTGATCGCGCTTCGACTTCCGTGCGCGCCTCCGCATCCAGCCACTCCAGCGTGTCTGCAAACGCATCAATGCGGGCCACGTCCCAACCAATCGGTAGCGGTGGCACGCTGAGAAGCTCCTCGAAGCCCTGATGAATGTAGACATTAGGAATCCCAAAAAGCGCCCCTACCAAAGTTGCATAGGCCACCTCAGACTTGAAGCCACCCAGCGCATTGAGTACAGGCGTGTCGTTCTGCCTCCGAGTCGTGCGTATCCGCTGTGCAAGCAGACGGACCAGTGAGCGCAAGCCCCGATGAAAGTCTTTCGTTTGGTACGTCAGCCCAGGGATCGGGGTAAGCGTCACCTTAATCCGGCGTACCGTCAACCACACCGCGATTTCCTCCGCGCACTTCTGCCCGTCGGGTGTCTCGGAATGAAACAGCTCCACGCAGTCGCTCCCGCCGATCAGCTCTAGGCGATCCAAAACATTGGCCTCCGCACACGCCGCACGGGGATCGTCTCTCAGAAGCGCTGCAGGCTCTCGCTTTGCCCGCTCCGCATTCCCCTTGAGCGAGGTTCCGACGGTGGTTAGTACAACACGACTCATGAATCTATCTCCAGCCCTAAGGGCTTCACCGCCTCAGCAAGCTGTCCAGGAAGAGCCTCAACCTTTTTCCGAATAGTAGATGGTTTCTTCGGTTTCTCCTGCATCCCCCAATGTGCAACATCGTTGCGGAGCTCGGAGATATTTGGATCTCGCCCCCACAACTTAATGACGGGTTGCCAAGGTTTGGGTACAGGCGCATCATCACGTTGAGCATTCAACCAGTCTTCTGCCGCTTTACGCTCCA
>NZ_JAYUPA010000533.1:0-1593 GCF_043760365.1 Armatimonas sp. | reverse complement strand
GGTTCTCGCGGCTCAGTCCTGAGTAGGAGAGATCTTGCTGGGTTTCGTAGCGGCGAAGAATCTCACCGAGGATAGTGTCATGGGTCCAACGAGGCACGGGTCTCTTATTCGGCAGAGGCTTCGTGCTTTCCTCCTAAAAGCAACTGGGGCAGCAACAAACGCCACAGCCGAGGTCGCCGCCCCCTTGGCTACAGGCACCACAGGCAAGGTGGCCGCAGATATCGCCGCAGCAGCTACAGGTAAAACCACATTGGCGGCGGCGGCATAGGCCAGCGCTGGGGGAATCTCCGAGGCCATCGGCAGAGAGAAGCAGCGCCTTGCCGTAAAACTCGCGGGAAGCGTGGTCTGCTCTAGGGCAAGCAGAAGCTCGCCTAAAAATATGGCATCATGGTTGAGTGTGAGCCGCGCACGTTGTCCAAAGAGTCGTCCGGTCGCCTTGCAGGTGCCGCAGTAGTGAAGCTGGCGCAGACGTCTTGCCTCAGGAGAGACGCCGCAGCCACAGGATCGCATCAGTCCAAACATGGGGTTTGGACATAGCACGTCAAGAAAAGTTACAATTTTCGAAATAGTTTGCTTTTTGTTTGACAGTACGGTATTCTCTGTCTTTAACAAACGCGTATTCTGGAACGATATATCCTGAAGAGGCCAACCAGGCCCAGGAGAAAAACCTTGGCAGTTGCCGAATCTTACACGCCTTCCCTTTCTGAGGAGGCCGACTCTTTGCTCGACGATAAAACCGACCCTTTGCTACTGAGCGAGCGGGCCGATCTTAACGAAGAGACGCACCACTTTGGTGAGCGTGTCGTTCAACTGCATAAGTGCTCCGTCCGGGTCTACGATGGTGCCGGTGTTCTACTAACAAGAGTCCTGCTCGATGAGATTAAGTCCGCGCGAACAGAGGCTCTTGTAGGGGGAGCGCGGCTGGAACTGACCCTCAAAAACGGGACAATTCTTCCGCTGGTGGAGTGTACTGCGCGGGTCTCGGCGCGCATCTCGGAGCTGGCGCGCGGGATTGAGCAGCTCGCTCAGGGGGAGGAGCTGGCGGTCAAATTAACGCACCAGAAGACCCGCTGCGAGCGCTGCAATCGCCTCCTCCCCGAGCCCGATGGCCGCTGCCCCGCTTGCGTTCAGCGCGCCGCGATCTTTAGGCGCATTCTCTCGTATCTGGGGCCGTACCGCACGCAGGCCTGCTTCGTCATCACCGGCTCACTGCTCATGGCAGCGATCAACACATTCGCCACACCAAAGCTCACCGAAGGCATCACGGACCGCGTGCTCGGGCCGCGCTCGGGGCTGAGTCTTGGGGAGGGCGGTGTCCAGCTCGGACTCTATGTGGGCGGGATGCTCTTAGCGCTGCTCCTCAGTGCGTTTTTACAGTGGTTCAAGAACTACAACGCCTCGTTTCTTTCCGCCAATATCGCCAAGGACTTGCGGGCGAGTATCTACCGCGCCTTGGAGCACCTCCAGCTCAGCTTCTTTGACAAGCGGCAGATGGGCGCGATTGTCAGCCGCGTCACGCAGGACACCGACCGGGTCTGGGGCTTTCTTGTGGATGGAGTCCCGTACTTGTTGTCTGGGACACTGACTCTGGTT
>NZ_JAYUPA010000532.1:0-4471 GCF_043760365.1 Armatimonas sp. | reverse complement strand
CACACCACAGAACACTCGTCGCTGTTGATAGTTCCCTCACAAAGTGGGCCGCGTGCGTGGCTGCACCGGTTGTTGATGGCGTAGATCTCCCCCTTGATGTTGAAGACCCCGACCATCTTGCCTTCTAGAAATATGGTGCGGGTCTGGCCAGGCTCTAGCTCGGCCAGAGCACAGACCTCTACCCAGCTCTCGCGGGCTTCCCCGAGCGCGAGGGGCTCATCAATGGGTGGGCCGCCGAGCGTGTCGAGGGCTTCGTCGAGGCGCACATTGACACAGGTGAAGATGGGGGTGTCCTGGATCGTGTAGCGGCTAGACTCCGTCTCGCGCAGCTCCTGCACTAAATCTAAGAAGTCGGCGGGCTCGTCGGTTTCGAAGGCGAGAATAAACTCGTAGTCATCTATTCCGAAGCTGTAGGTGGTGTTGAGGCGAATCGAGGGGTACTTCTTGCCCACCTCAATGTGCTCATCCATCACGCCCTGACGCGCATGCTGGGAAAGATGGTACCACTCGCGGGTCTTGATAAACGGATAGACAAAGACATACTTTGCTTCCGACGGGTCAATCACGAGGCGCTCTTCTTCCGTATCACCGTTATCGCCGCCCACCCGAATCTCGTAGACCGAGCGCTTGGTCTGTGAAAAATAGGAGTAGGCGATATTTAAGTAGCTACCCATCCTTGTGCGCAGAATCGCGGTGGCCAGCTCCTGAAAGACCAATGGGCTCTCGGCGATCTGCCAGAGGAGCAGCTCGGCATCGGCGCGGGTGCCGACCGTGCTGTAGGGCCGCAGCAGCATGCGCCGGTTAAAAGTGCGGATCGTCTCTGATAGCTCGCGCTTTTGCGCCGCTTGCTCGTCCTCACTTAAACGCCGCCAGAGCGGATCGAGCTTGTAGAAGGCAAAGCGGACGTACTGACGGCGGCTTAGCTGCCGTCCGGCGGGGGGAGTGGCAGGGGTATCGGTGGTGCGTGGTCTCATGCCTTGATGATACCCGCTACAGCTCGCGCATACTCTCCTGAATCGCGTCCAACGTGCTCTGGATAATCTCGGGTGTGTGCGCGGCGCTGACAAAGCCTGCCTCAAAGGCGCTGGGGGCAAGATACACCCCGCGCTCTAAGAGTTTGTGAAAGAGGAGGGCGTAGCGCTCGGCGTGGACGAATTGTTTTGCGGTGGCGTAGTCCGTGATCTGCGCCCCGTCTTCTTTCAGGAAGTAGAACCCGAACATCGTGCCCACACAGCCCGCCTGAACCGGCAGACGGGCCGACTGCGCGGCGGCGCGAATGCCGTCGGTGAGCTGCTGTGTGCGTGCGACGATTCCCTCAAAGACACCGGGCTTTTGAAGCGCACTCAGCGTCGCTAGCCCCGCCGCCATCGCCAGCGGGTTGCCGGAGAGTGTCCCCGCCTGGTACATCGTCCCGGCGGGCGCGACATGCTGCATAATGGCTTTCTTACCTGCATACGCCCCGACCGGAAGCCCGCCGCCAATGACTTTCCCGAGGCACGTGATATCGGGATCGAGGCCCCAGTGTGCCTGCGCCCCACCTTGAGAAGCGCGGAAGCCTGTCATGACTTCATCCAAAATAAACAGTGCCCCGTGTGCTCTACACAGCGCTTGCAGGCCGAGCAAGTAGCCCTCGGCGGGTGTGACGAAACCCATGTTGGCCGCGATTGGTTCCACAATCACCGCCGCGATCTCGGAGCCAAGCTGAGAGAAAAGTGCCTTTGCGCCGTCTAGGTCATTATAAGAAAGCGTCAGTGTGCTCGCCGCCGTAGCTTTCGGGACGCCGGGGGAGTCTGGCAGGCCCAGCGTGGCGACGCCGCTGCCCGCTTGTACGAGCAGCATGTCCGCGTGGCCGTGGTAGCAGCCGGAAAATTTGACAATCTTGTCTCGCCCGGTCACGGCACGGGCGAGGCGCAGCGCACTCATGCACGCCTCGGTGCCACTGTTGACAAAGCGAATCTGCTCGATGCTGGGCACCATAGAGATCACGAGCGCGGCGAGCTGGTTCTCCAGTGCGGTCGGCGCACCGTAGCTCGTGCCCTTTGCTGCCGTCTCGGTGATGGCTTGCAGCACTACTTCTGGTGCGTGGCCCAGAACCAGCGGCCCCCAGGAGAGCACGTAGTCCGTGTAGCGGTTACCGTCGGCGTCCCAGATAAAGGCACCTTGGCCGCGCTCGATAAATCGCGGCGTGCCGCCAACCCCACGAAAAGCCCGCACGGGGCTATTGACCCCGCCGGGAATAAGCTCCTGTGCACGGGCAAAGAGCCGCTCTGATTCTTGTGTGTTCATGGGAATAGGATACCCGGTCGGCTTGGCTGATCGCTTCCGTGAGTTACCGCCCCCATGAACGGGGGCGTCTTATTGTCCTCGTGCCTCGGACACAAAGGGCGTGCCGCCCATACTCGAGTTGACTCGGCATGGCCCGGAGGGCCTTCGTGTCGCGAAGCGACAATAAGACGCCCCCGTTCATGGGGGCGATAGTTCATCGGGGCGGTAACTCATGGAAGCGATTTAACCGTCTCCTCCGCTTGGTGAATGCAGTCTGGAATTCCGACGCCACGATACGCGCAGCCAGCGAGGTGCAAACCGGGTGGGAGGGATTTTTCGAGCGTGTCTATCCGGTCCAGGTGCCCCACATCGTACTGTGGGTTGGCGTTGTGCCAGCGGAATATACGTTGGAAGAGTGGCTCGACGGTGATCCCGAGAATGTCTAGGAGCTGCTCTTTTGCCATCGCCAGAATTTCCTCGTCGGTTTTCTCCAGCGTCTCCGGGGTGCGTGAGCCGCCGAAGAAGACCCGGACGAGGGCGTGGTCATCGGGGGCGCGGGAAGGGAACTTGATGGACGAGATTGTGAGCGCATTGATCGGGCGCTTCTCGTGAAGTGGGATCACCATACCAAAGCCGTTTAGGGGGCGCTTGATGTCCTCGGTGCGAAAGCCCAGCGAGAGTGTCCCCGTGCTCACGGCCCGGATAAGCTCCAGTTGTTCCGCAACCCGTGGCGCAAAGGGCTGGATAAGCTTGGCGGCAACGGAGGCGGGCGTGGTGACGATCACGTGGTCGGCGGTGAGAGTGGTGCCATCGGAGAGTGTCAGCGTGTAGCCCTTTTGGGTTTGGGAGAGCGCCGTCACGGAGGTTTTGAGCCGTTTCTCACCCGCGAGCTTGCTAACCAGCGCATCTACCAGCTCTTGCGTGCCACCGGGAAATGACTGGAACATCGCGGGGCGCTTGCCGTTGGTCTGAGTTTTTGCTTTCTGCGCCAGCGTGCCACGGATCACGCTCCCAAACTCGGTCTCTAGTTGCCGGTAGCGGGGGAACGTGGCGAGCAAGCTCTGGCGCTCGGACTCTCCACTATAAATTCCCGAGAGTAGCGGCTCCCCAAGGCGCTCTAGGGCTTCTTGCCCGAAGCGGCGACGCACAAAGCTACCCACGGTCTCATCTTTATTTGTGGGATCGGTGCGCGGTGGGATCAGCCAGTCGAGACCCATGCGGAGCTTGCCGGGGAGTGAGAGCAGGGGACTCTTCAGAAACGGCCAGAGCTTGGTGGGAACAATGAGCTGCATGCCCTCGGGGAGCGCGACGGGCTGGCCTTGGTGCAAAACATAGATCGTGCGGAGTGTATCGTTAGTGCCCAACAGTCGCTCGCCCAGGCCCAGCTCACGGGCCAGCGCCGCCGCCCAGGGCTTGGTCGCCAAAAACGAGTCCGCGCCGCCCTCGACAACAAACTCGGAGCCATCCGCGAGGCCAACCCGCTCCGTTTGGAGCTTCCCGCCCCAGCGCTGCGACGCCTCGAAAAGCGCGTACTCTAGCCCGCGCTTCTGGGCAAACCACGCCGCGCTCAGCCCGGAGATGCCTCCCCCGATAATTGCGATCATATGCTGGTCTGGGTGTACTCGTGGACAAAATCCACTAACTTGCGGACGGTCTCCACGGGGGTCTCGGGCAAGATCCCGTGTCCTAAGTTGAAGATATGGCCGGGGCGTCCCTTGACGCTCTCCAGGATCGCCTGTACTCGTGGCTCCAGTGCATCCCAGTCCGCAAAGAGGGCGACAGGGTCGAGGTTTCCCTGCACGGCCACGCCCTCACCAAGCTCATCCCACGCCGCCGCCAGATTCGTGCGCCAGTCTACCCCGATCACATCCCCACCCGCCTCGTGGATCAACGGGAGCATCCCACTGGTGCCGGTGCCAAAGTGAATCAAGGGCACCCCCGCCTTGCTCGCGATCTGGAGCGCCTTGCGGCTGTAGGGCAGCACAAACTGCTTGTAGTCCGCCGGGCTGAGCTCGCCGACCCAGCTGTCAAAGAGTTGGAGGGCCTGCGCGCCCGCCTCGGCCTGCGCCAGGAGATACTCCCCGGCGAGAGTGGCGAGCTTATTCATCAGAACATGCCAGGCCACCGGCTCGTTCCACATCAGCTTCTTGACCTCGATACGGTTCTTGCTCGCCCCGCCCTCCACGGCGTAGCTGGCGAGGGTGAA
>NZ_JAYUPA010000531.1:0-1596 GCF_043760365.1 Armatimonas sp. | reverse complement strand
GTCGTAGAAGCACGGTAAACGTCACAAGACTCACAAGCCTGGTGTGGGTTCTGGAATCACTTTCAGACAGAGCACTACTTTCGTTCATCAGAAGCTTTTTCTTTTGTTTTTATGAGCGAAACAGATACATCTGATATGCCTGGCAGCGGGGGAGGGCAAGTCGGATCAGAATTGAGCGTTGTCCAACAGAGCTTCGTAGATCAGTCGAAGCTGTGTCGCATTTACTCGAGGTCGAGTACGGCGATTCAGCACCTTTTTTCCGAAGCACCCGTTTGGAGCAAGCTCGGCGAGACGTCGCTTGTTTCCACCGTGTGTCCGATAGCGTCGATCCTTTCACAGGAGGAACTGACCAAGGGCTCGGTCGCGGTGGTCCCAGCCGACCAGTGGATCACTGCGGCCGCCAGCGGTGTCGTGGACTTCTTCCCGGATCGGGTGAAGATTGATGGGAAGTACCAAATGCCGGAGAAATGGAAAAACGCGACGGTGGCGGATCTCAGGCAGGAGGTGGCCAAGAAACTTCGTTTCACAAGGTGGGGGGTCTACAGTTATTTTGGTCGGTTGGCGGTTCGGGTTGTCGTCCCGAAAGAGGAATACGGTAAGGTGACGACGGTTGCGCGGGCGCTGCAGCTCCAAATCGAGCGCGTCTCATCATCACCTATTTGCGTCGCCCAGCTGACAATCCGTAATGTCAGTGGAATAACGGACGCGGTACCGCTGCGCGTGTACTTAGCGCAACGGCGTGTGGAATCCACCTACCCTGTGTCATGGGGGAAGGTGGTGTCCACGGAATCGGAGACAACGGTGCTGGCGTACATCCCCGTGGACCTGACGGCCAAGGACCACTTCTCAGAAATGACTGATGGGGTGCGAACGATCTTCACACCGATGCTCGCGCCGGCGCAGGGAGCGGCGGCAGAAGTAACAGAGCGGACCAAAAAGGTCCATGATGCGTGGGTGCCGGTGACGGCCGACGATATCGGGCGAGACGGAGAGAAGGTGCTTTCGGACTCCGAGGCAGGGGCCGACGAAGACATGGCGCCGGATGAGCGCGACCACGCGCGGGCGCTCACGAGCGCGGCGGAGTCTCTAAAGATTTTGAACGAAGCTATTGACTCCCAGAAGCGAGCCCTTCGGAAGACCACGGGCTCGTGGAAGGCTTACAACTTGGGTGCAGAAGCGCAATGTGCGGCACTGGACGTACTGGAGGAGATCCGCAAGGAAAGTATGCGAGACCTCGACGAGGCTGCGGCGGAAACCTTCGCCGCATGGCTGAATGCCTGCCCGTCCCCGGCGAGAATCCTAGAAAAGGCAACGGTGGGGGCGGCAGAAAAATCACAAGCGCTGATGAGCCTGGAGAGGGCTCTTACCACATCGGCTAAGCCTCCCAAGGCCTCTGCTCTTAGCGAGCTCAACGCCACCGCGCGGCACGCGGCGGGCGGAGGGCGACTATCGTACGCCGCAGCCGCGCGGTCATCCCATAACGGGGGCGCGGACAAGCATCGTGGTCGCCGGTGATGAGTTTGCAACCAGACGCAAACGCCAACAGGTTATCGAATGCAGCCGCAGCCGGTGCTGCTGCCGCTGACGCCGCTGGCG
>NZ_JAYUPA010000530.1:0-4478 GCF_043760365.1 Armatimonas sp. | reverse complement strand
TGCAATACACCCGTCTGGGACGAACTGGGCTGCGCGTCTCGCGCCTGTGCCTGGGGACGATGAACTTTGGGCCACAGACCAGCCCCGAGGACTCTTTTACCATCATGGACCGCGCCCTTGAGCACGGTATTAACTTCTGGGACACCGCCGATGTTTATGGCTGGAAGCTGGGCGAGCGGGTCACTGAGAAGATCATGGGCGATTATTTCGCGCAGGGCGGAGGACGCCGCGAGAAAGTAGTCCTAGCGACCAAAGCCTACAATAAAGTGGGCGAGTGGCCTAACGAGGGACGCCTGTCCAAGCTGCGCATCAAAAAAGGCTGCGAGGATAGTCTGCGCGCGATGCAAACCGACTACATTGATCTTTTCCAGATGCACCACATTGATAGAGACTGTCCCTGGGACGAGTGCTGGGAGGCGATGGAGCAGCTGGTGCGCGAGGGGAAAGTTCTCTACATCGGCTCGTCGAACTTTGGCGGCTGGCACCTAGCCGCCGCGCAAGAGAACGCCAAGCAGCGCAAGTTTCTGGGGCTGGTGAGTGAGCAGAGCCTCTACAATCTCAATGCCCGCACGGTCGAACTAGAAGTGATCCCCGCCTGCGAGCACTACGGCCTTGGCGTGATTCCCTGGAGCCCGCTGGGCGGCGGCTTGCTGGGCGGGATTCTGCAGAAACCCACCGAGGGACGGCGTGCGGGCATCAAGCTCGACGAGAAGCAGACCGTTCAGATCACAGCCTGGGAAGCACTCTGCGCGGAGCTAGGCGAGAACCCCGCCGATGTGGCGCTGGCGTGGCTACTCAGCAACAAAATTGTCACGGCCCCCATTATCGGCCCACGCGATACCAACCAGCTTGACGGTAGCCTACGGGCGCTCGAAATCCAGCTCTCGGACGAGACCCTCAAAAAGCTCGACGAGATCTTCCCGCCCGTCGGCAAAGGCGGCCCCGCCCCCGAAGCCTACGCCTGGTAGGCCATCTCCCCGTGCGCTCGTACCTCGCTTACGCCCCTCTTCCCGCCGCGGAAGAGGGGTTGGGGGAGATGCACCACTCGCGCCAGATATCGGTCATGGCAGCCACTCCGATTTCTTTGGCGTCTTTGTGGCTCCCTCGAAAGATCGCGGCGTAGCGGATATTGGGGCTGGAGTTGGCGACGGCGGTGTGCACAAGCTGGTGATGGGTGATGACCACATCGCCCGGCTCGCCCGTGATCTGAACCGGCTCGGAGCACAGCGTAACGGCACTGATTCCATCCGCAAGATACGCCGGGCCTTTCTCCTTAAAAACCGTCTCAAACTGCCGGTGCGTCCCTGGCCAAACCGTGAAGTTGCCTGAGTAGGGCTTGGGCAGGTCGGAGAGCAGCACCACAGCCAGCATCGTGAAGCTACGCATAAACTCCCCGCGCGGGATGCCGTTGGTGCCGGTTCCCTGGCCATCAATATGCCCACGCGGCTCCTGCGGCTCGGTGTCGGGGCGGGGAAAGCGCAGCGCAATCTGGGCGCTGGAGGCCGAGAGCAAGTTCCCCTCCCCTAAAAGCTGCTCGCAGGCCGCAAAAACCGGCGTTTTGTTGAAAAGATCGGTGAGCGCAGGCTCTTTGGTGATGCTACGACAGTAGGTCTGCGCCCGGTAGGTATTGAGCTCGTCGGGAGGCATTCCAAACTCGCCTAAGTGATGGTTGATCGCCTGCCGCGCTGCGTCCCCCATCACTTTCGGCACCATGCCCTTGAGCACTAAAAAGCCGTCGTCGTGCATTTGGCGAAGCTGGGTAGAGTTGAGTTTCATGCAGGCGAGTTCTGCGGGGGATCCTCGGAATCCTCCCTCGGTGCGCCAAACAGTGGCTCCAAAATCGCCCCGAGCCGTGCGGCGGACTGCGCAGCCCACGGCAGGCGAAGTGCGAGCCACATCCGCCCGAGCATCTCCTCCCCAAAGGCCAGCAGGTCAAAAGTGGCTTTCTGCTTCGGTGTGGGATCCTGCGCCCAGAAGAGCACCAGTAGTAAATGGCCGGTGTAGAGCAGCGTCGGCAGGTGTTGCCGAATGGGGCCTTTAGGCAGATCACTCGCGCCCGCAACCACTTCCTGAAAGACCGCGTGAATCCGTCGCCGCCAGTGCGCCGCGCCCTCGCCCAGCACCTGGGTCGGGCTTCCGGGGGTCAGCCCCGCTCCAAACAGTGCCGTCAGGGTTGCCCGATGTGGCAAGAGGCGCGCAATATCCGCTCGCTCAATCGCCGCCCAGCGCGAGGCGAGTGTCCCTGGTGGAAGCAGCTTCGCCTCAGCGGCTAGTTCTTCCACGAGCCGCTCATAAAGCGCGAGTACCATCTCCTCTTTGGTGCGGAAGTAGCGGTACGCTAGCCCCAGCGAGCACTCCGCCCGCTCGGCGATCCCGCGCATGGTCGCGCCCTCAAACCCCTGCTCGGCAAATAACTCCAGCGCCGCCGCTAAAATTCGCTCACGGGTGCGCTCGCCTTTGGATATTTTCTCGTTGGTTGTGGTGTCTATCTCAATCATTTTTGAACTTTGTTCATTTTAGCCCTTGACAGAAGATCTTGCCAGTGATAAATTAAAAATGAACGTGTTCATAAAAAGAAAATTACCATGCTCGACTTTCTCCTTACTCTCTATCTTTGGATCATCTTCTTCTCTCCACTTCCTGTTCTGGGAATTCTAGGGCATCATGAGAATCGTCTCGGCGTGCGAGGAATTGTACTTGTGTGTATTGGCTATACTGCCCTCGGCCTTCCCGCGATGGAGAACTAGGGAACGACGGGCACTTCAGAATGCTGGGAGTGTTCTGGTTGCTCATTACGGTTCCAGCAATTCCAGGAGTGCTCGTCGTCTGTCTTTGTCAGAGGAAAAGTTGCGAACCGTAGCTCGCGAATCGGGAGACAAGTGAAACTTACCCTCAGTCAACCAACGGATGCCACGCTCGCCGCGTTTCTGAAGAGCGCCACCGGCCCCCTCTCCTACCCCGAGGTCGGGGCAACCCGAAGCGCTTCGCATGTTCCGGGCTACGACAACGATTATAACAAAATCTGCCTCGGGGAGGGCGCAGAAGTCTTTCGGAGCGCTTGCGATGCCCTCAGGCGCTGGGAGCATTTTCCTAAAGGCTGGGTGAGAATCGGTGCAGGCATCCCGCCGATCCACGAGGGTCAGAAAGTTGCGATGTTGGCCCGCGCGTTTGGCCTCATCTGGATCAGCGCCGCCCAGATTGTCTACACCATTCAAGAGCCGCGTCGTTTTGGTTTCGCCTACGGAACACTGTCTGCTCATGTCGAGTGCGGGGAGGAGCGTTTTCTGATCGAGTGGCTCCCCGACAACACCGTCTGGTACAGTCTCACCGCCTTCTCCCGCCCCCGCCGCTGGTTTATTCGCCTTGGCTACCCTCTGGCCCGCCACCTACAAAAACGCTTCGTCAGAGACTCGTTTACGATGCTGCAAAATCGTGTAAAATCAGGGCATGTCGAAGAAGATCGCGATGATCGGCGCCGGGAGCGTCGTTTTCTGTAAGACCCTGATGTCGGATATTATGGCCACGCCCGCGCTGGCAGGCTGCGAGTTCGCCCTGATGAGCCCCACCGAGAGCAAGCTGCGCCGCATGGAAGCCTTTGGCCAGCGCATGCTCAAAGACAACAGCTTGCCCGGCAGTGTCTGGGCGACCACCAGCCGCCAGGAAGCGATCAAAGACGCCGACTTTGTGGTCGTGATGATCCAGGTCGGGGGCTTTCACGCCTACGGGGTGGACTACGAGATTCCCCTGAAGTACGGCGTGGACCAGTGTATCGGCGACACGCTCGGGCCGGGCGGCCTCTTTCGCGGCCAGCGGCATATCCCGGTTTTAGTTGATATTGCAAAGGACATGGAGGCGCTCGCGGGGCCCGGCGCGATCATGCTCCAGTACGCCAACCCGATGGCCGCCAACTGCCTGGCACTCGGCAGAGTCTCAAATGTCCCGTTTATCGGGCTGTGCCACGGTGTCCAGACCACGCTGGATCTCATCGGCGGCTACTGCGGCGTGCCTAAAGACGAGATTTCTTTTGTGTGTGGCGGCATCAACCACATGGACTGGTTTCTAAAGCTCTCGCACCACGGCCGCGATCTCTACCCCGAACTCCGTGCGCTTTTTGAGCGCCCCGAGTACTACAAAAACGAGAAAGTGCGCGGTGAGGTATTTCGGCAGTTTGGCTACTTCATGACCGAGTCCACGGGGCACCTCAGCGAGTACGTGCCGTGGTTTAGAAATAACGCCAAAGCGCTGGAACTCTACTGCGACGAACCGGGTTTTGGCGGCGAGTCTGGCGCGTACTACAAGTGGGGTAAGGCGATGGCGGAGAAGTACGAAAAGCTCGATCCGTTGCAGTTCGAGAGCACCGCGATTGAGGCCAGAAGCGTGGAGTACTGCTCTTATATCCTAGAGGCCGTGGTCACGGGCAAGCCGTTTCGTCTGATGGGCAATGTGCGCAACGATGGCTACATCACGAACTTGCCCAA
>NZ_JAYUPA010000529.1:0-1598 GCF_043760365.1 Armatimonas sp. | reverse complement strand
CTAATCCCTTGGGCAAAGCGCTTGTCACTGGGCGCAAGCTGGCTCAACGGAATCGCCGTCAGCCCCCGCTTCCCCCGCACATAGACCGTGTCTTTACGGACGTGCGAGAACGCGCCGGTCACGGTCTGGCCCGTCGCCTGGTTGTGCCAAATACGCAGCATCTCGGGTGCCATATCGTGCTCATATCCCCCCGGATGCGCCTGGGCAGCGATGCTCCCCAGGCAGCAAACGAGCACAAGCAATACCCCATTGATTCGTCTCATAGACTTATGAAACAAGAAATTTATGAAGCATGCATGAAGACTCCAAGTGATATACTTAAACTATCATGGCACGCATCAGATTTTCCAAATTCGACCTGGCAACCGCTCTGGAGAAAGTCGGACTGCGCAAGCTCACAGAGTGGAATCTACAAATTCCACCAAAACAACCAAGCGCTTTTTTTTCGGAAAAAATGCAACGCCTCCGACGATTTGACACGGCACGCTCCGAAGGGGCAAAGCTTTTAATTGCCGATGCACTCTTTGAAGAGGCCATTCAACCCTATGCAAAGCTAAGAATCTTCAAGGAAACAACAATTACGAGCACAGATACAGGTGGTTTAGTAGATTATCTGATTGCTCCTGACGGAACTGTTCCCATCATGCCTTTCCTGTGCGTATCTGAGGCTAAAAAAGATGATTTTGATAAAGGTTTAGCACAGTGTCTGGTTGAAATGCAGGCATGCTTTGAAATAAACCAGCAAGCAAATCATCTTGGTGTGATCTTTGGAATGGTCACTAATGGAACAGCCTGGCAGTTCTATCGCCGAGCCGTTTCAGGAGAAGTTTTCGAGAGTCCCTCCTACTCACTCCTACAGACGCCCGAAATCTTGGGAATTCTGGACTATATTTTCGCAGAATGCGAGCGGGAACTCCCTACCTTGACGCCCCCGTTGCGGCGGCAATAACGCTCTCGGGGTTGGCTTCCTCACGGCTCAGCTCACGCACGAGCTTACCCTCACGCATCACCAGCACCCTATCGGCGAGGGCGAGAACTTCAGGCAGATCGGAGGAGATTAGCAAGACCCCAAGCCCCTCCCGTGTGAGCTTTTGAATTTCGTCGTGGATCAGCGCTTTAGCCCCGACGTCCACACCACGCGTGGGCTCATCGAGGATCAAGACTTTCGGATTGGTCGCCAGCCACTTTGATAAGACAACTTTTTGCTGGTTCCCCCCCGACAGCTCCGCGAGGCTCTGCTCGACGCTCTGGCAGCGCACCTCGAAGCTCTCGCGCCCGCTCTGTGCCAGTTCTCGCTCTTTTCCCGGCGCGAGCCAAGTGCCTCGAAGGCTGGCCAAGCTCGCGTTCTGCCAGATACTCCAGGGCAACAAGGCTCCCTGGTGCTGCCGATCCTCAGGCACCAGCGCGAGGCCGTGCTGCATCGCGTCGCTGGGATTGTTGATCCGCACTCGCTCCCCCTTCACGAGAATCTCGCCCGAATCCAGTGGCAAGAGCCCAAAGAGCGCCCGCGCCACTTCCGTGCGCCCCGCGCCCACCAACCCCGCCAGCCCGACGATCTCCCCCGCATGCACCGTCAGCGAGATATCCGTGAATTTCCT
>NZ_JAYUPA010000528.1:0-1598 GCF_043760365.1 Armatimonas sp. | reverse complement strand
CGATCGCAGTCGGCGGGCTTGAGCGTCCCTGACCAGCGCCAGAACGATGCGGCGCGGGTGCCGCCTTGGTAGACCGTGTTCTTCGACGCCCGCATTCCGGCATTGAACACTTTCACACCCGCCGTGCCGCCATTGTCGTTCATGAAGATCACCAGGGTCTCGCGCTCGATGCCCAGTGCCTTGAGCCTCTCTAAGAGCTTCCCCACATTGTCGTCTATGTTGGCAATCATCCCAAAGAACTTCGCCGCCTGTTTATCTACTTTCCCAGCGTAGCGCGCCTCATCCTCAGGGCGCACTTGTAGCGGCCCGTGGGGAGCGTTGGGCGTAATGTAGGCGAAGAACGGCGCTTTCCCCCCTCGCTTCTCTTCGATCCAGCGGGTGGCTTGGTCAAAGAACACATCGGTGCAGTAGCCCTTGGTCTTCTCGAAGCGTCCGTTGTGCCAGATCGCGGGGTCGAAGTAAGTATTGCCCGGTGCATCGCCGCAGGTGCCCGGATAGCTCTGCCCGATTCCCCCCGCGCCATGAATAAAGACCTCATCGAAGCCGCGCTTATCGGGCTGGTAGGCATCTTCGTCGCCTAAATGCCACTTGCCAAAGATCCCCGTGGCGTAGCCTGCTTTCTTCAGCACCTGCGCCAGCGTCGTGGCTTTAAGGGAGAGCCGTTCGCGTTCATAGATCGTGTGGCTGATCCCCGAGCGCATCTCGTGCTTGCCGGTGAGCAGTGCCGCGCGTGTCGGGGAGCACGTCGGGCTGACATGAAAGTGGGTGAACCGAACGCCTTCGTCGTGGAGGCGGTCTATATTTGGCGTCTTGAGAACCGGGTTGCCGTTGCAGGAGAGATCGCCAAAGCCCTGATCATCGGTGAGGATAATAACAATATGGGGCTGCTTCATCCTGCCATTTTAGCACAGATTAGCGTAGCGCAGGCATGGTTGTTTCTCTACCCCAATCTGGGATCAGGCTGCTGAATCTTGCTTTGCTCTAATGTTTCAGTCCGTTGGGCCTCTGTGTTACAATGGGGCGAAATGCAAAAAATATTCGATGTTTTCGGGATGTGTAATGCGCTCTTTGACCTCCAGGCAGAAGTGAGCGAGACGATTTTAAGTGAGCTGGGCGTGGAGAAAGGGACGATGCGCCTCGTCTCCGCCGAGGAGCAGCGGGCGCTGGTTCCGGCGGTCTACACCCATATTGTGAACACCCAGGCCGGTGGCTCCGGGGCGAACACGATAATTGGTATCGCGCAGATGGGAGGCACCACCAGCTTCACCAGCCGCGTGGGCCGCGATGAGCACGGGCCGATGTACAAAGCGAGCCTGGAGGAGTTTGGAGTCAAGCCGAATCTAGGTGAGGCACTTGCAGGAGAAACCGGCCTCTGCCTGGTGCTGATCACGCCCGATGCCCAGCGCACGATGGGGACATTTCTGGGGGTCTCCCAGGAGCTGCACCCAGAAGACATCAATGTGCCGGATCTGGTTCTCAGCAAGTATCTCTACGTCACAGGCTATCTCTGGGACACGGACACCCAGAAAGAAGCGGTCACCTTTGCCATGCGTGAGGCTAAGCAAGTCGGTACCAAAGTCGCGCTCTCGCTCTCGGAT
>NZ_JAYUPA010000527.1:0-4486 GCF_043760365.1 Armatimonas sp. | reverse complement strand
TCAGGACAATAGTCTTCTGGATCGCTTTCATATCCCACTGGAGCCGTATAAACTCACTGGCCAGCCAGTCGAGCAGCTCGGGATGACTGGGGTACTCGGCGCGTGTGCCGAAGTCTTCGGTTGTGGCGACAAGGCCCATCCCGAAGAACTTCTCCCAGAGCCGGTTCGCAAAGACCCGGGCCGTGAGGGGGTTCTGGGCGCTGGCAATCCACTTTGCAAGTCCAAGCCGGTTGTTGGGGACACCCGCAGGAAGCTTCCCGAAGGCTGCGGGCAGACCCGGCTGCACTTCATCGCCGGGTTGGTCGTACTGGCCGCGCTTGAGGACATAGCACTTGCGCGGTTTTTCCATCTCCGCCATCACCATCGTCGCCGGAATCGTGGCATCGTAGTCCGTTAATGCTTTCTTGGCAACCACAAGCTGTCGATCCGAGAGCTGTGCTTCGTTTTGGATATTGGCGCGAAACCAGGCAAGCCGCTCAGGCGTTCCTGCGGGGGGAATGCCCTCCGCCTGTGGATTCTCGGCATCCGTGAGGGAGACGCGGAAGCGGGCGAACTGGTGCTGGCCGTACGGTGAGTTAAAGATCAGCTTGAGGGTTACGCTCTCACCACGGAGTGGGCTGACGGGCTTCTCCCAGGTAAATGTTGCAGTATGGGGCTTGTCAGTCTGGCCATAGATTCCCCAGCCCGTTTTGGGGTCGGTGTCAATGGCATCGCTCGCCGGGTTGCCGGACTGCGCAAAGTCTGCGATCGCTTTTGTAGGCCGTGTGCCTTCAAGCATGACATCGGTTAGGACAAAGTTCCCATTGGTGGAGCGCCCGACCTGGCCCTTTTCTGGAAAGACTTCTAGTCGAATCCCACGCACGGACTTGTCCGTGAGAGGGAGTGTGAGAGTGTAGGTCTCCGTCTCGCCGTTCTTGCCGCTTACGAGAAGCTGATTGTCGGGCTGAATAGCAATTTTTGCGCTCTCTGCTGTCGCTTTGGTAGGCTTTGCGCCCCGCCACGCAGTGATCGGATACTTTGCCGCTGCACCACTCGCTTCCCACGCCGCCAACAGACCCGGGAGCTTCTGCTCCGCAGCTTTCACGGACGACTCCCCCTCAGCCACTTTTTTGCCAAGCTCTGCAAGTCGTGCTACTTCCTCGGTGCTCGGAGCCTTGAGGGTGGGTGGGGTATTGATATTAACTCCCTCCACACCCGCGCCGCTCTCGGGGACATTGTTGAAGTAGGAAAAAAGCGAGTAAAAATCGCGCTGACTGATGGGATCGTACTTGTGGTCGTGGCAGCGTGCACAGCCCACGGAGAGCCCCATCCAGACCGAACCGACCGTCTCTAGGCGATCTATCACGCCTTCTACGCGCCACTCCTCGGCGATCAGGCCACCCTCCGTGTTGATGCGATGATTTCTATTGAATCCTGTTGCTAGTCTTTGGCTCACTGTGGCATTGGGCAGGAGATCGCCCGCAATCTGCTCGATGGTGAACTGATCAAAGGGCATATTCTTATTGAACGCCTCGATTACCCAGTCACGCCAGCGCCACTGGTAGCGCTCGTGGTCGTTCTGAAAGCCGTTGGAGTCGGCGTAGCGTGCCATGTCCATCCACTGCTGTGCCATTTTTTCACCGTAGCGCGGGCTTGTGAGCAGCCGATCCACCACTTTCTCGTAGGCACGGGGGGTCTTGTCGGCTAGAAATGCCTCCACGGCTTGCGGTGTCGGTGGCAGGCCCGTCAGGTCCAGGGAGACGCGCCTAATGAGAGTCGTTTTATCGGCGGCAGGTGAGAGGGTCAGGCCCTCTTGAGCCAGCCGCGCCGTGATAAAGCTATCTATCCCCCCCGCCCGGCGAGGGAGCAGAGAAGCGAACGCCCAGTGCTCGGTGTAGCGCCCGCCCTGGCCGATCCAGCGCTTGAGCAGTGTCTTCTCACTTGGGGTGAGTGTTTTTCCAGAGTCCGAAGGCGGCATCTGGAGCGCGTCGGTGCGTCCAATCCGGTGGATCAGTGCGCTGGCGAGAATATCACTGGAGACAATCGCTCGGTTGGGTAGATCAAGCCGCAGCCCTGCCACCCGCTTGCTCTCGTCCTGGCCATGGCATGCAAAGCACTTGGCGGAGAGAATGGGGCGAATATCGCGGTTGTAATCTATCTTTGGTAGGGGCTTTGGTGCGGGTTGCTGTGCAAAGGCAAGCCCTGTCAAAACAAGTGTTCCTGAGAGCAAGCTCCAGACTGATTTCATAATCTTCAGTTCGGCAGCGACGAAGCACTCTCCTGCCTCCGTGCTTTGCTTTGCTGTCGCCGTTGCTACTTCGCTACTTCTCGACCCTGCTCCAGGTGCCATCCCAGCCCCGTAGCTCACAGGGGCGAAACTGGAGCTTATAGCCCATCGTCGGGCTATCTTGGACGTAGTAGCCCAGGTAGACCCACTGTCTGCCCAGCTCCTTTGCCAGCAGGAAGGTCTGGAGCATGGCGAAAAGCCCGATACTGCGCTCTTTCCAGTCGGGATCGTAGTAATGTGTCACTCCCGCCACCGCATTGGGCTCCACATCGGTGAGGACAATGGCGCGCAGGCGGTTTCCCTCCCAGACACTGATCTCGGTCATGTCTGTTGGGCCCATCAGAAACTCCCGCTGGTAGGCAGTGGTGTCCATGAGGGTGGGAGTCCAGCCCTTCTCCTGCGTCTGCTCAATGCGATAGCGATTGTAGAGTAGCAGCCGCTCGGGGTCGCAGAGTGGAGGAGTGCTTACCTGAACCCGCAGATCCGCGTTCTTTGCTAGTGTGCGCCGCTGGATCCGATTGGGCTGCCAGTCGTTCATGGGCACACGCATCGAGAGGCACTCTCGGCAGGTTTCACACACAGGGCGCTGCAAAAACGCTCCGAACTTAAACCAGCCCAGGCGCAAGCGGCGTTCGTACTCGCCTGGAGCCATCTCGCCAATATGCTGGTACTTCATGGTCCAGCTCTGATCAGCGAGGTAGGGGCAAGGCTCGGGGCCGTTGACAATAGTCTGAAGTATTCGCACGGGGCGTACGCATTGTACCCTAAGTCGCGGTTCCTACCAGGGAAAATCCCGCCCAGTAGTGGGGGTGGCGCCACTTTGCGCTCTGTTGAAGTGACCAGCGCGCTCGGTGCAGCGCTTCGGCAGGGCTCTTTTTTGCTTTGAGTTGTGCATAAAAAGTCGCCATGAGCTGCGCTGTGGCTTCGTCATGAACGGCCCATTGTGTGATGACAAGCTGTTGTGCACCCGCTACTAGAAATGCCCAGCTCAGCCCTATCACCCCCTCACCGTGCTTAGTATCGCCCTGTCCTGTGCTGCACGCTGAGAGCACGACCAGCTCGGCGCTCAGCTCCAGAGTAAGAATCTCTCTCGCCGTCAAAAGGCCATCATCGCTGCTGCCAGAAGTCGGCGAGGCGAGCACCAAGCACGAGAGGAGAGAGACGGCGTTATTGAGAAAGGCGTGACTTGCCAGGTGCAGTGTGCGAAAGCTCCCCGCCTCGCTCAAGAAGTCTGTCTCTTGTGCCGCACTCCCTCGGCGGACGATAGCTCCCGGAAAGAGCTGTGAGATAGTCTTTGCCTCGGCTTCGGTACCCGGGAGCGACGAGAGGGCTCCGGTACGAAGCGCGGACAAGAACCCTCGGTCTGGCGTTTTGATAGGCCGGTCTGGCGTTTTAATCGGGCGATCTAGGAGAACCGTGAAGCGCTCCAGTGAGCCCTGATCTGGGTTGGCATAGACCAGAATTTCTTTCGTCGGCTTGCGCAACACGGCAGCTTTATCCCGCCGCCAGAGGGTCGCAGAGTGGGCCAGGGAGAGGATTTGCTGGGGGAAAAGAAGGGCGAAAGGGACATCCCAGAGCACGCCGTCGGGGCAGACTATCAGGCGTGTCTTGCCAGTGAGAGTCTTCGCGAGCGGCGCGACAAGCCCCTGTGCCAGAGCCTTGACATGGCCTTTTGTCTCACGCTTGGTGCTCTGGCAGGCGCTCTGGAGAGAGCTGATCTGGTGTGTGAGGTCTGGTATATTTTGGGGCAGAGAATAGACCGAGAGACCATTTTTTGTGACAACAAATGCCAGCGGCTTCTCCGTGAGCAAAAACTCGACTAAGGCCGTGTCCGAGGGCAGAAGCGCAGCCAGGGTCTTGCTGGCAACGGGCGTACGCGGCCTCAGGCGAGCTAGGCTGGGGTAGCGTAGTGTCAGTTGATCGGCAAGCGTGGCACGCTGCACCTCAACTTGCTTAAGACGTTCCCCTAGTGCCTCAAAGCGCTTCTTGCTCCCAGGCTCGTTTTGCACCCCCTCACTAATGAGCTGCTGATTGAGCTGCGCTGCCTGCTCCTGCAAGAGCCTCCACTGTGCTCTCTCGATGCTCGTGAGCTTCTCTAGTCGTTCGGGCTGCGCTTGTCCACTTTGATCGGCGAGTGTCCGGCCTTTGGTTTGCTGTACCAATAAAAACGCCTCTTCGTCGCGCCCGAGCTGGTGCAAAAGCGCAATGGCCCGGTAGTAT
>NZ_JAYUPA010000526.1:0-1598 GCF_043760365.1 Armatimonas sp. | reverse complement strand
GGCGGTTATTTAGGCGAGGACATAGACTCCCTCTACGACTTCATCAACAGCGGCGATCCCGCGCGACGAGAAGCGGGCGACAGGCTCTACCGTGACGGTGAGTTCGCCAAGGGGCAAGACCGGCGCACAGGCGACTACAATGCGTTCTGGGCCGAGCATGATCTGCTCCCGTTCACCAAAAACATCAAGTGTGCGGTGCTCATGGCGCACGCCTTCAACGACTGGAACGTGGTGCCGGAGCACAGCGTTCGAATCAGCGAGGCGCTCAAGGGCCGAGTTCCGCTTGTGCAGTACTTCCACCAAGGCGGGCATGGTGGCGATCCTCCACTAGAACTGATGAACAAGTGGTTCACACGCTTTCTCTACGGTGTGGAAAACGGCGTCGAGAAAGGCCCCAAAGCCTACATCGTGCGAGAGCAGGAGCCCGGAGCAGGGCGCAGACCAGAGCCGACGGCCTACGCGAACTATCCCAACCCAGATGCCACACCCGTTACCCTCTTTATCTCTCCTGGCGGCAAGACGGTAGGAAGCCTTTCGCTCAAGAAGGCGGGCAATCAAGGTAAGGAGGAGCTCACCGACGATGTTTCCCTCGATGCCACAAAACTTGTGCAGGCAGCGGACTCTCCCAACCGACTGATCTATTCCACGCCAGAGCTCGCCGAGCCGCTTCACCTCTCCGGCACGGCGCGCGTGACTATTCGGTTGGCGTCAAGCGCCGCTGCTGCAAACCTCTCCGTCTATCTCGTTCAGCTCCCCTGGGTTGATGGCCGCATAGGGACGACAAACCTCATCACGCGCGGTTGGGCCGATCCTCAAAATGCGAAGTCACTCACTAAGGGCGGCGACTTCCACGCGATGGATCGCGGCACGCCCCTGAAGCCCGGCGAGTTTGTGACCCTCACCTTCGACCTCCAGCCCGACGACCAGATTATTCCTGTCGGTAAGCGCATTGGCCTGATGATCCTTTCAAGTGATCGCGAATTCACCCTCTGGCCCAAGGCTGGCACGAAGCTGACAGTTGATCTTGATGCCACTCGGATCAGCCTCCCTGTCGTGGGGGGGGCAGCCGCATTTAAGCGTGCGGTTGGAGATCGTTAGCGAATCACAATGATAGATCTGTACTCGGATACCAAAACTAAGCCGACGGCGGCGATGCGGGCGGCGATGGCGGCGGCGGAGGTTGGGGACGATCACTTTGGGGAAGACCCGACGGTGCAGGCGCTCCAGGACTTTCTAGCGGAGAAGCTCGGCAAAGAAGCGGCACTGTTTTTGCCCTCGGCGACCATGGCTAATCAGATTGCGCTGAAGATCCACACGCAGCCGGGCGATTCGGTGATCTGCCACGAACAGTGTCATATTCGCTTGTTCGAGGGCGGGACTCCCGCAGTGCTCTCTGGCGTCATGCTGGACGTGGTGACGGGGGCGCGGGGAGTCTTCACAGGAGATCAAGTGCGGACGGCAGTTCGGCCTAGCGGCCCCTACTTTCCGCCCACTCGCCTGGTGTGCGTGGAGAACACGCATAACTTTTGTGGTGGCACGGTCTGGACAACGGCTGAGCTAGACGATGTGGTGGTTTCCGTGCGCGAGGCCAGGCTCAA
>NZ_JAYUPA010000525.1:0-1600 GCF_043760365.1 Armatimonas sp. | reverse complement strand
GGTTAGAAACGGGCGGTTTTTCAGTTTGCATTGCTGGGTGGGCTTGATTAGTGGACGAGGTGAAGGCTACTTGTAAAGTAAGGGGGGGCTTTTTTATGACCCTCTCTTCGCATCGTAATAATAACATAAATGTTATTAAAGTCAAGTGTTTTGCATGCACTCACAGCCAATTTGAAAAGGGTACTCCAGGACGGGGTTCCCGTCCTGGAGTCGTGCTCCTAGTTAGTCTTCGTGGGGAAGCATGATCGTGATGACTAACTCTCCGTTGTCGCCGGGGGCA
Organism: Armatimonas sp.; assembly: GCF_043760365.1. Lineage (GTDB taxonomy): Bacteria > Armatimonadota > Armatimonadia > Armatimonadales > Armatimonadaceae > Armatimonas. Next base: position 1,320 of record NZ_JAYUPA010000525.1, on the reverse strand, counting down.
GCCACCATTTTCACCTTTACGAGCCGAGGCTGCGCGGGAAGCTTACCTAGTTGCAGTAGAAACTCGTAGAAGAGCTCCTGTGCAGGCGACTTTTGCCTTTTCATCGCTAGCATCCCCATGAAGAGAAGATCCCAGAGCCTGCCCTCTAAGGAGTCAGCGCTATCCTCGGGGATCGCGTTCAGCTTCCCCCAGAGTTCTGCGGTTAGGGCTACGGAGACTCGGTAGCCCGCCTCCTGGGCGATAGGGCCGACTTCAACGAGGACACCGTCTTCAATGGCTTCCGCCCTGGTGTAAGAATAGATGAGGTCATCGTACATAACTGACTGAAAATTAAAGGATAATGTGCCCCCAAGCGAGCAACGTTGCTCGCTTGGGGGTTGACGAATCGAGAGGGTTTCTCTACTATCGCCCCGAGCGTGTTTCCTTCCGGGTTCGCGCTCTTTTTTGTTGGGATTGTGGAATCCGAATCCGCTGTCTTACTTGGCGATCCGATGCCATCAGCATACAGATGCCTAATACAAGGGAGAGTCCGAAGGAAGGGTACATAGCTTCCATATCGCGTTGTTAATGAGCTTGTAGAGTTAGGGGTTAGTTGGATAAAATCTGGATGATCGACCTTGCCTCATCCATCACCAAGATAATAACATATACGTTATTATCTGTCAATACTTTAAATATTGCATTTCTAATCTGTAAAATAAACAAAAATAGCAATATTATCTATTGACTTTTATACCATTTATGTTATTATTACGATGCGAAGAGAGGGTCATAAATCGGCCTGGACACTACTTCCTAGTATCTGTGGTTCCTCTTTAGATTTCCCCTTCATCAGGCGCACTTTTGCAATCTCAAAGTAGCGCTCACTCGCTTCGATGCCAACATAGCCGAGACCGAGGTTAGGGACTTTCAAAAATTAAAATACCCCAGCCTGCTGTCCCAGTTAAGCAGGCGTGAAAGGGGCACTATTTTGAGTGGGGTAATTATTTTGTTGCGAGTCCCTTACACGCTGCCAGCAAGGTAGTTCCCGACCCGGCGAAGGGATCAAGAACAATCCCACCAGGCTCCACGATTCGGAGCAGATCCTCCATGAGCACAAGTGGCTTGCCCGTCATGTGCAGCTTCTTGCCAGGCACTTCCACTCTGTGACGAAAGACTCCTGGTAGCGTTCCCACATGGCGCTTGGCGGGTAGCCGTCCCTTGGCACCCCAGACAATGTACTCGGCTTGCGCCGCAAACCTTCCCATTTGTGGTCTACACGCTTCCGTCTTGTCCCAGACAGCGATCCCGAGCTAGCGCCACCCAGCCCACTGAAGAAGC
>NZ_JAYUPA010000524.1:0-1601 GCF_043760365.1 Armatimonas sp. | reverse complement strand
CCAAGCGCCTGATGGACGTTTTCCAAGCGGAGCCGACACGACCAGTAAAGCCGTTCTCCGAGGGGCTCCGGAAGCGGTGCAAGGGCGGCGACAACGAGGCGACGCAAGAGATGGTTCAGAGATGGTCAGAGTCGGGGGAGCTGCAAAAGCTGGGGCTGGCTCTGGCTGGTGGCATCGGAAAGTGGGGGGCGGGGGCGCTGCTTCATCTCCCCTCCAGCCTCCTGCCGCCGCTCTAGCGAAGCTTGGTAGCTTCCTAGCTGTTCCGTTGATCGGGGAAGAAATTCCCCGGTCGCTGACAGTTGTCAGCTCAAGCGACATGCTCACGGAGATGGCGAAGGCTCTGCTCAAGATGGAGATTCTCAAAGAGCGGGACTGGACAGAGGATCTGGTTGAGAGTGTGAGCAGTGGGCTAATGCGCTGGGCCAATGAGGAGCTAGGCTGCGGCTCCCTGGCGCACTTCACCCACTACGAGATCACCTACACCGATGATCACTTGTCGTTCTCGATAGATGCAGATCGCTTCTGCGAGTCGCTTCCCAAAGAGGCGGAGCATGAATTACCGATCTGCGGCCTGGGGATGATTGCCCCGCACTACAAGTCGCTCGACTGGGAGCCGGTGCATCAGGTGCTGAAGGAGCAGCTCGGCGGCGCGGTGGCATGGTCTGTCTACAGCATCCTGATACGAGCACTTGATGGCGTTGTGGGGTGCGCCTGCCCTTGGACGATTGAAGGCTATCTTGACTGGTGGGGATGCTGGAGCGACGAAGAAGGCAACGATCTTTCTCCCGACGAGTTTCGCGTGTACTTCCCCGAAGAGGTCTTCAAGCTCTCCTACGACCGCGAGGCGCTTCTGCAAGGGCTGAAGCTGCATCAGACACGGCCAGAGCGAACTCCCTTCATAGAGATGCTTCTCGAAGCTGCTCTTGAAGTCGAAGCGATCCTCTCGGCAGGTTGGGAAGGGCATTTATCCAGCGAGGCAGGCTACTTCTCCGAGGAGGCGATAGGGCCGTATCTGGGGGCGTGTGTTGACTGGGGAAGTGCCCGGTTCTCAGAGGAGGGCCACACCCATGTTGCCCGCTGGTTCGATGACTACAACGAACAAAACGCGCAGGTGTATTGTGATGAGCTGGTCTGGCGTCATCCGTTTCAGATCGGGGGGCGGGAATTCAGCATTGAGCGGGCTTTTACGGCCCTGGAGACGAGCCTGGTGATCCTGGCACTTTGCGACAAGATGATCACCAGCGCCGACGAGCTTGCTGATGGGCTGGGGCTAGAGGTGCGGCTCAGAGTATGAGTAGGTCAGAGTCAGAGTATGAGAAGGAAGGCAACCTATGACCATAGCGGATCGAATAACGACCAACGATAACTTGATGCTCTCGCGGGCTATTTTGCTTTACGAGGATGAGAATCAGAAGCGCTGCGCCGCGACGATAAACCCGGTGCAAATTGCTCCTCAGCGAGCGCCACAGCTTTTGCCGGGGCGGCTTCTGGGGGGTGCGGAGCTGGTCGAGGTGCTTCAGCGCCTCTCTGCCGCGCCGCTTGCCCGGCAGGTGCTGCCCGAGCGCTTGCTCTACTTCGATAGCGCGGTGATGCTCTGGTGG
>NZ_JAYUPA010000523.1:0-4495 GCF_043760365.1 Armatimonas sp. | reverse complement strand
GGACAATCTCGATCCCGGCACAGAGCATCACCGGAACGGTGGAAGTGTTTGCAAAAGCGCCGAACCAGTTCGCGATGAAGCAGAATATTAAGGGAGTGGGAGAGTCTAGCAGTGGCTTTGATGGGGCGATCGGCTGGTCAAAAGACCCGTTCTCCGGTCTGCGCGTCCTGAGTGGTGCGGAGCTTGCCGCACTCAAGGCGCAGTCATCGCTCTCGCTGCGCCCGGCACAATGGAAGGGTGTCTACGCCAGCGCGGTCTTGTCGGGAACGGTGAAGGTCAATGGAGCATCCGCCTATAAAGTGAAGCTCACGCCCAAGTCAGGCAACCCGGAGACCCAGTATTTTGATGTCAAGACGGGGCTCCAAGTTCGCAGTGATCAGGTTGTCGCGAGCCCTCAGGGCAAGATTTCGGTGGAGTCGTATCTCTCCGATTACCGAACGGTGAATGGAGTCAAGATTCCCTTCAAAACCCGGCAGCTCGTTGGGCAAGCCGAGGTGATTATCCAGTTCACCGAGCTCAAGGTCAATACGACGGTGGACGATGCGAGTTTTGTAAAGCCAAAAGAATAATGATCCAGGTTCAACGTTTGTGCAAGACCTTCACCGACAAGAAACGCGGTGAGGTGCATGCGGTTCAGGAAGTCTCGCTAGACGCGCAGTCCGGCGAGATCTTCGGGGTGCTCGGACCCAATGGCGCAGGAAAGACCACACTGCTGCGAATGCTCGCCACCATTCTGACGCCCACCTCAGGCACGGCAACGGTCGGGGGCTATGATATTGTCCGAGAACCCGAGAAAGTGCGCGCCAAGATTGGCTATCTGACGGGCTCGGCGGGGCTCTATGAGCGCCTCACGGGGCGCGACACCCTGCGCTACTTTGGGGCGCTCTATGGCATGGCGCCCGAGAAGATTGACGCGCGCATCCGGGAGCTGAGCGCTGAGCTGGACATGGCGGATTTTCTGGATGGCCGCTGCGACAAGCTCTCCACGGGCCAGAAACAGCGCGTCTCCATCGCACGCTCGGTGCTGCACGACCCGCCGGTGGTCTTCTTCGACGAGCCGACCAGTGGGCTGGATCTGATGGCGGCGCGAACCGTGGTGCGCTACATCCGGCGCTGCAAAGAGCAAGGCAAGTGTGTGGTTTTTTCGACGCATATTATGAGTGAGGTCGAAGCGCTCTGTGACCGAATTGCCATTATCTACGACGGTAAAGTGGCGGCAATCGGCACGCTCGCCGAGCTACGGGAGCGAGCGGGTGCGGAGTTTTTCGAGACCGTCTTTCTGCGGCTGATCGGGTTCGAGGACTCCCCCCGCCCGGCGGGGGATAGGGGGCACTAATGTGGCGTGTTGTTTTTAAGAAAGAGTTCAAGGAGATCTTCTCCGACTCCCGAACGCGTTTTAATGTGATTGCTAGCCCGCTGCTCATCACGCCGCTCATTCTGGCACTCGTGGGCACCATGGCGCAGAAGCAGGCAAAAGAGGGCCGTAGTGAGACCATCAAAGTGGGGGTGGTTGGGATGCAACGTGCGCCGCAACTGATGGAGGAGCTCAAGGGCGCAAGCAAGATCATTCTGGAGCCCGTGGCAAGTGTTGAGGCGGCGGAGGCCAAAGTGCGTGATCGAAGTCACAAAGCCGCACTGATCCTCCCCGACGATGCCGATGAGCGCCTTGCCAACGGGGACTCGCTCTCTCTTCCTGTGGTTCAAGATGCGGGCAACGAGGCTTCCCAGCAGGCAGCAAAACGCGTTAAAGAGCTCCTTACCGAGCGTGGCGATCTTCTCGCTGCACGGCGCCTCCAGGACGCGGGGCTTTCTAAGCAGCTGGTCAAGCCATTTCTCGTGGGCGATAAGAAGCTCAAAGGCAGTGGCGGCAGTGGGATGCAGCTTCTCGCGACATTTCTTCCCTACATTCTGGCGCTCTCCGCAATCATGGGGGGCCTGATGGCCGCGACCGACTCCGTGGCGGGGGAGAAAGAGCGGGGGACACTAGAGACACTTCTCGTGGCACCTCTTTCGCGCCGTGATATTGCGTTAGGTAAGTTCTGCACCGTGACGGCCACAGCGCTGGTGAGTAGCTTGCTCTCGGTAGTGGGGCTCTTCTGGCCGTTCTATATCAAGCTGCCGTTTTTCCACTGGATGACTCAGGATGGCCTGAGCCTGGGACCGGCGGCCTTTGCGGCGATTTTGCTGGTGCAGCTCCCCTTGGCGGTTCTGGGCTCTGGGGTCTTGCTGGCGATCTCCACAATGGCGCGTAACCAAAAAGAGATGCAGACCATGGTGGGGCCAATTATTCTGGTGGGAAGCGTGGGAGCGATGCTCTCCATGCTCGTGCGCGCCGATGCCGCGCTCTACTGGTCGCTCGTGCCCATCACAAACTCGGGACTGGTGCTCAAACAGGCGCTTCAGGGAATGCTCAACCCGACTTTTGTGGCGCTTGCCTGCGGAACCTCCGTGGTCTACGCTGGTATCGCGGTTGCTTTCGCTGCCAGCCTCTTCAAGCGTGAGAATGTTCTCGCACGGTTTTAGTCCCGCCGCTTCAATCGACGGGAGTGAACACGGAACTTTCTGGGCCCATCGAATGTATTTAGAAGCACTATGGAAGAGCAACTAAGTGAGGAAGATGAGATGAAAGCAGAAGAGACAATGATTGTGGCAGGTGGCTGTTTTTGGTGTGTTGAGGCCGTCTACAATGAGCTGAAGGGCGTGGTAAAGGCGGAGTCTGGCTACTGTGGTGGACGCGGAATTAATCCTACCTATGAGCAAGTTCTTACGGGGCAGACAGGTCACGCCGAGGCGGTCAAGCTCACCTATGACCCCAAAGTGATCTCGTCACGTGATATTCTACGGATCTTTTTCACCGTCCACGACCCCACCACACTCAACCAGCAGGGTCAGGATCACGGCACGCAGTACCGGTCTGCAATCTTTTTTAAGAGTCCGACTGAGAAAATTCTAGCGCGGGAAGTGATGGCGGAGGTTACCAAGGCCAAGATCTGGCGAAATAGGCTGGTCACCAGTCTGGAACCACTGACGGTTTTCTACAAGGCTGAGGAGTACCACCAGAACTACTTCCAAAACTTCACCAAGGCGGACTATTTCAAGAAGATGAAGATGAACGCGGGGTATTGCCAGTATGTGATCGAGCCCCATGTCGCGGAGTTCCGTAAAAAATACGCGGATCGGCTTAAAAAATAAGAGCACGTGGCTGAGCGGATTCTGATTCTGGGGGCGAGTGATCGAGGGAAGACCTACACAGCGCATCAGCTCGCACGTGAGGCGGCCCGAACCCACAAAGTGGTGCTCGTTGATGCGGACACGGGCCAGTCTGAGCTGGGGCCGCCAGGGACCGTGAGCTGGGCGTGGATGACCCCTGAAGGCCCACAGCGCGGAGGGACACGCTTTGTCGGGGCTCTAAGCCCGGCGAGTGCGGCCTTGGAGCAAGTCGTTGCGCTTCTCGAAGTGGTGCGACAAGCGGAGAGTGCGGGGGTGGGCCTACTCTTTGTGGACACGCCAGGCTACGTGCAAGGGCCGGGCGCACGTCGTTTCCTGGCCGCGCTGGTGCAGGCAATACCTCCGAGCCGAATCTTAGTTCTGGAGCGCGAGGGCGAGCTGGGGAGCCTGCCTGCGATGCTCGCCACACTCAGTGGCGCGGAGCTGACCCCCCTGCCCGTCGCCGATGCCGTGCTGCGTAAGTCCCCCAGTGTGCGCGCTACCCGTCGCCTGACTCGTCTTGCCCGGGCTCTGGAAGATGCCACCGAGCACCAGGTCTCTTTGGAGGAGCTCACCACACTGGGCACTATCCTGGGAACGGGCACGCCTATCGCCCCTCACCTAGCACGCTGGGCAGGCACAGCGCTTCACCTGAGTGCGGTCTACGGAGAGATTTCGGAGTCCACCCTGACGCTCTTTGTGGTGGAGACGTTGCGGTCCGGCTGGGAATCGCTGGTGGGGCCCGTCCTGGATCACTTTGGCGTGGCGCGGGTGCGGGCGCTCTCGCTGACCACGCTGGAGGGAACCTACCTGGGCCTCCACGACGAGACCAGGCGCTTCCTGGGTATTGGCCGCTTTCTCGGCTTCGACCCCGAAACCCAGCGCCTGAAGCTCTCCACGGCTGTTTCCGTAGATCGCCTCACATTGCTTACCTTCGGACGTTTTCGTGTCGCAGCCAACGGGCAGTTTCTGGGGGAACTCAAGCCTGGCGAGGTGTAAAATCACCCCTGGGATTAAGCTACTGGTTATCTTTATACTCCTCGTACCAGGCCATCTGGATTGCCTCTAGCTTAGCTTCGTTTGAGGCCAGCGGGTCGTCGGCGAAGTCTGGGAGCGCTGTGACGAGCTTGTGTAGATCCGTGAAGCGCACGGTCAGCGGGTCCGTGTCCGGGTTGTTGTCGTAGAGCTCGATACCGATATCCTCGGCATCTGTCCAGGCCAGTTTCATACTTGGAAGTGTACCCGATGCTCTGCTCTCAGGTACAATCGCCTCGTGACCTTTCTGCCC
>NZ_JAYUPA010000522.1:0-1602 GCF_043760365.1 Armatimonas sp. | reverse complement strand
CGCCGCCTCGGGGATCAGCCGCCCGCTCATCAGCACCGCGCTGCTCAGGCACTCAGGCCGTGTGAGCAGCAGCAGCAGCGCCATCGCCGCCCCCTGGGAGAACCCCATCAAGACCGTCCGCGCGGGATCGGTGCCGTAGGCTTTGTGGCACTCAAGAATAAACAGCTCCAGCGTTTGGGCACTCTCGAAGGCGATCTCCTCGTCGAACTCTAGCCCGTCTTCCAGAAACGCGATGGGATACCAGCCCCAGCCACCGCCATGCTTCAGGGGAGCGCGGGGCGAGACAATGGTGTAGCGCGCATCCAGCCAGGGGGCCAATCCGAACAGATCGTCCTCATGGGAGCCCACGCCGTGTAGCAGTAGCAAGAGCGGTGGGCGAGGCCCTTCGGCTTGCTGAACGCGATGTATCAGCGAAAACGACATGCCGATATGGTATCGTAAAACCATGCAAGACGGGAAGGAAAAGCGCGAGGAAAAACCGGTCAATGCGGAGCAAGTTCTCCGTACGCTGGCGGAGCGCTGGCGTGGTGCCGTCACTCTGGAGTACCGCTCGCAGCTCGTGCTGAGCCATCAGGGGGAGGCAGGACTTCGTGGGGAGCTTACCGTGCGCCTGCGCCGCCCGAACCTGGCGCGTATCGAAATTAGCGTAGACAACCCTGAGGCTTGTGGCCTGCGGGTCTGTGATGGGCGGGTGATCTGGCAACGCAATCGGAAGGTTCCCCTCCGTCCCGCCCGCACCCAGCGTCATGGTTTCCAGACCACGGTGATGGCGGGGGTTGCGCACCCGCTCGATGAGGCCGCTTACTCCGTGGACCAGTTCCTCGCCCCGCAGCCGTTCCGCCTCACGGGAAGCGGCGTGGAGCGCTCCGCGACCCAGCGGAAAGACAGTAAAGACAAAGAGCGTGAGGTGTTTGTGGTGGTACAGACCCAGGCAACCAGTCGGGATACCCTCACACTGGATGCTAAAACCTACGCGCCACTTCGGCTTGTTCGTGTTGGTGACCATGGGGGAACCGTGCAGGAGCTCTTGCGTGAGGAGTTTCAGGGAGTGGTTCTGGGGGGCGCTTTGCCCGCCTCGCTGTTCCGCTGGACACCCGAAGACGAGGCCCGGCAATAAACAGCAAGCACCCTGCCTACGAGGCCGCCGAGCGTCTCCTCAAGCCCACCGGGCGGCGAGAGACCGGCCAGTATCTGGTTGAGGACAGCCCGCTTGTCCGGCAAGCGCTCCTCGCCCCTGAGGCAATTGTCGAGGCCGCGTACTGCCTTCCGGGCGACGTGCCGAGTTTAGAGCCGCTCTGCATCGCGCGGGGCATCCCCCTCTATGTCCTGACGGGCGGCCTGCTCCAGAAGCTCACGGGCACGGGCTACGAGACTGCTGTGAGCGCCCTGGCCATTGTCAAGCAGCACGTGGTGAAGCCCGAAGCCCTGCTCTCGGACAAGGCGCTGATTCTCTGTGGCGAGCGCATTCAGGATCCGCGCAATGTGGGGGTTCTCATCCGCACCGCCGAGGTGCTCGGCTGCACGGGGCTGCTCCTCTCCGCCGGGAGCGCCGAGCCGTTCTCTCGCCAGGCCGTGCGCTCCACCACGGGCAGTGTCCTGCGC
>NZ_JAYUPA010000521.1:0-4497 GCF_043760365.1 Armatimonas sp. | reverse complement strand
TGCGTCAGCACATCGTAGATATGTCCATCCTCCACTTTTAACAGGCGCGGCTGGTGGAGAGTCGAGGGAAGCTTCTGCCAGAACCCAAGACCGCGCTGCGCAATAAAGCCGTTGCCATTGCCCGTCGTGCCATGACACGGGGAGCAGTACACGGTATAGCGCTGTTCGCCGCGATCCAGCATTGCCTTAGGGCCACCAAAGCTCTTGACTGCCTCAGCGGGGATACGGGCGACGAGCTTCGTCCCCTCTTTGCCCGTGGTATAGGCATCGTCGGTGCGCAGCTTGCCTCGGGCGATAGTCCCCTCGGGCATCGCGCGGCTCGCCTGGCGGTCCGAGTAGAAATCGCTCTCGTAGTAGGCCTTCATCTTGGGCTGCTCCCACATATCAATATGGCAGCCGGAGAGTAGCGCACTTCCCCCCAAGATTATCAGTCCCAGTGTGTATCGCATGCTTAGTCTCACGAGCGTGCTACCTCCGCAACATTCAGGGCGCCCAGGCCGTTGAGAAATGCCGCTGTCTCATTGGGTTCGTACTTCGGGTCTTTCGTCTCGATGCACAGGAAGAAGCGATCCTGGCTCGCCCGGTCAAAGTTCGGGGCGTTAAAGATCGGGTGGTGCAGCCGAGGAAGCCCATTGAGCGCCCACTGCGAGATAAATGTCGTCAAGCCCGTACACAGAACAGTACACTCAAAGGTGACGGGGAGAAACTGTGGCCAGGTGTTGAGCGGCTTGCCCCCGACATTGAGTGGATAATCAATCACTGCAATATAGTACTGAAGCCCAAAGCCCAGTAGGCATCCCGTAATTCCCCCAAAGAAGGCAAACCAAGGAACGCGATCGTCGGTGCCATTGGGGAGCGACTCCGCCAGTCCATGAATTGGAAAGGGCGAGTAGGCATCGGTCTTGGAGTATCCCGCCGCCGTCGCTTGTTTCGTTGCCGCCAAAAGCTCATCCGCAGAGTCGAACTCCGCCACCATCCCATAGATGGGGTTCTCTACCGGCCCATGACCGTGTCCTGCCATTAGTGGACCTCCTCCACATCATGCGTATGCTCATCAGAAGCGTCATGACCGAATGTGTGCTGATTCTTATGCAACAAGTCGCGCATCTCAACGATATTAATGAAGGGCAACACCTTGATGAACATAAAGAGCAAGAAGGTAAAGAAACCCATCGTCCCCAAGAACAATAGCCAGTCCCAGATGGTTGGCGAGTAGTAGCCCCAGGAGCTCGTCATGAAGTCACGGGTCAGTGACATCGGGATAATCACGAAGCGCTCCAGCCACATCCCCACGCCAATGACCAGCGAGGTAACAAAGAGGAAGGGGACGTTCTTACGTAGCTTGTGGCTCCAGAGCGCCTGCGGCCAGATGCCGTTGCAGAAGATCAGTGCCCAGTAGAACGGAGCGTACGGGCCGGCAAATCTATGGTTGACCAGCGCCAGCTCGTAGACATTGCCCGAGTACCAGCCGTAGAAGATCTCCAGAACATAGCCGTAGAAGACGATCAGGCCCGTGGCCAGCGTGATCTTTGCCATCCAGTCCAGGTGCTTCTCGGTAATGAAGTCCTTCAGGCCGTAGAGAGCACGCAGCGGCAGACCAAATGTCAGCACCATCGCGAATCCCGCAAAGACGGCTCCGGCGACGAAGTATGGCGGGAAGATAGTCGTGTGCCAGCCGGGGACGATACTCACGGCGAAGTCGTAGGAAACGATGGTGTGTACCGAGAGAACCAGCGGTGCGGAGATTCCCGCGAGAATGTTGGTCGCCTGCTCGTAGCGGAACCAGTGCTTCGCGCTTCCTCGCCAGCCCAGCGACGCAACGCCGTAGAGCACTTTGGCCCAAAGGCTCTGGGAGCGGTCACGCAGGGTCGCAATATCAGGCACCAGCCCAAGGAACCAGAACAACACGGAGATGGTGAAGTAGGTAGACACCGCAAAAACGTCCCACTCAAGTGGTGAGCGCGTCTGCGGCCACATCCCAAGGATATTCGGGTACGGGAAAAGCCAGTAGTCACACCAAGGACGACCGGTGTGCAGTAGCGGGAAGAGCCCCGCACACATCACCGCGAAGATCGTCATAGCCTCGGCGAAACGGTTAATGGAGTTACGCCACGACTGACGCATCAGCAAAAGAATAGCTGAGATCAGGGTTCCGGCGTGACCAATACCAATCCACCACACAAAGTTAATAATGTCCCAGGCCCAGCCGGTTGGCTGGTTGTTTCCCCAAATACCCGTCCCCCGCAAAATCAGCCAGGTAATCGCCATAAGCATGACGTTTAGCCCGACAAAACCGATGGCGGTTACAATAAACCAGACCAACGGCGGACGCGGGTTCAGGACAACGCGTGCAATGATATCTGTGACAGACTCATAGTCGTGCTCGTTGTCAATAAAGTTTTCGGGGATGAGCTGAGTGCGCTTCCCGCCCATCGGTTCCGTTGCCATCTAGTGCCCTCCCTCCGCCGCCGCCGGCTTCACCAGCGCGGGGTTCGGGTTCGTGATTTTCGCCAGATACGTCGTTCGAGGCCGGGTATTGAGCTCGGCCAGGAGCGAGTAGTCGTGTGGCTGTTCTTTGATGAGGCTCACCTTGCTCTTGGGATTATTAATATCTCCAAAAACAATCGCCTGAGTGGGACAAACCTGCTGACAGGCCGTGATGATCTCACCGTCCTGAATCTCACGTCCCTCTTTCTTAGCCTCAATACGAACATCGTTGATGCGCTGTACACAGTAAGTACACTTTTCCATCACACCACGACCTCGTACAGTCACATCGGGGTTCGGGAGCATCTTCAGAACCGGCTTCTCAAAGAAGTTAAGTGTCGTCGGCCCGCCTGCCCCCTGTGTCCACTTCAGGAAATTGAAGCGCCGCACTTTATAGGGGCAGTTGTTTGAGCAGTAGCGGGTTCCCACGCAGCGGTTGTAAACCATCTGATTGAGGCCCTCATGGCTGTGTACGGTTGCGGCCACAGGGCAGACCGGCTCACAGGGAGCCTTCTCGCACTGCATACAGGGAATCAGCATGAAGTGGCTCTGGACGTTCTCCAGATCCGCGGACTCAAAGTAGTGGTCAATGCGAATCCAGTGCATCTCGCGGCCCGCCGCCACCTGGTCTTTTCCGACAGTCGGGATGTTGTTCTCCGCCTGACACGCAATCGTACAGGCGTTGCAGCCGATACATGTTGTCAAGTCAATACTCATCGCCCAGGCATTGAAGCCCTTACGCGAGTACTCAGGATACATCGAATCCAAGCCCTCTTTGTTGACCTCGGTCTTGACATTTGGGTTCTGATCCACGTACTTCCAGTGGTTGCGGCCCAGTCCAAAAGCATGGTCGGCGGGAATCGTCGGCAAGTCAACGGCACTAACCGTATGCTCCCCACCGTGCTCTTCCCCATGGGGAGCTTCACCAGCACGCTCAGGCTCTGCGTGGTGCGCCTCGTGCATCCGCCCCTTGGTCTCTACAAAGTGTGCGAGGGTTCCCGAGCGGACAATATCACGGTTCTGGTGCTCCGTAACATGCAGCGCCTCGTTGACACCAAACGGGTCGCTTGTCTCGGAGCGCATTAGGTGGTGCGGCTGCGTGTAGGCAAGCTGGTAGCTCTCGTTGGTGACCTTCACCGTTGCCCCAACGGCGTGATTCAGTGCCCCACTGCGGCGAAGCGGATAAACATCAAAGCCCTGTTTCTCGCACACCACGCCACCCCGAGTCCGCCCGTAGCCTAAATACAGCGTGATGGTATCGTCGGGCTGCCCGGGTTGAATCCAGGCGGCGATTTTTATCGTCGCCCCCCCCACCGTTACCTCAATGAGCTTTCTGCCAGAGTACTGCGCAATATTGACGGCGTCGTTGTTGCCTTCCGCGCTGATCAGTCCGAGTTTCTTGGCAGTTCGCGGCGAGACGAGAGCCGCGTTGTCCCAGACAATCGTTGTCAGGGGCTTGGGCAGCTCCTGCAGCCAGGTATTGTTCGCATAGCGTCCGTCCCAGATTGTCGGATCGGGGCGGAAGTTCACTTCCAGCCCCGGCGATGCGGGTGGTTCCGGCAAGCTGGCGAACAAACCTGCTGCCGCAGTCACCGTGATCGCCGGGCTTGCACTTCCTGCAACCACCCCATCGTGGACGGCCTTGCGCCAGTTGGCTTCGCTCATCGTGGCGTAGTGCTGACGCAATAGCTCCATCCCCGTGACCGGCTGTTCTAGGAGCAGTGCGAGCACTTCCATAGCGGTTTGGGTCGCGTAGAGCGGCTCGACCAGCGGCTGCTGGAGGCCGACCGTACCATCGTGGGCCTTCAGATCCCCCCAGGCTTCCAGACCATGCGACTCGGGCAAAGTCCAGTGTGATATTTCAGCCGTCTCATCAATGTAGCGAGAGAGATGGGCACGCAGAGGACACTTCTCGGAAAGATAGGCATCGCGAAGCTTTAGATCGGCGGGCGCATCGTAGACGGGGTTGCCGCCTAGTGTGAGTAGAAAAGTCACCTTACCCGCAGCGAG
>NZ_JAYUPA010000520.1:0-13316 GCF_043760365.1 Armatimonas sp. | reverse complement strand
CTGAGGCGAAGCGACTGGTAGATAGTGGTGCTATTGAGCTGAATCTGATCGCACAGGACACCACGGCCTACGGGATGGATCTCTACAAAGAGCTGGCCCTGCCGCGTCTGCTGGCCGAGCTGGGCAAGATCGAGGGACTCCAGTGGGTGCGCTTGCTCTACTGCTACCCCACGATGATGACCGATCGCCTGATCCAGACCATGGCGGACACTCCTAATGTCGCACACTACGTGGACATTCCACTGCAGCACGGCGATGATGGAATGCTAAAACGGATGAAACGCGGAGGGTCAGTTTCCTCGTATTATCGTCTGTTGGAGCGCTTGAGGACGGCAATGCCTGATATCGCCGTCCGAACAACCTTTCTGGTGGGCTTTCCGGGTGAGGATGCGGCAGCGTTTGAGAACCTGAGTACGTTTGTCCGGGAAGCACGCTTTGATCGGCTGGGGGTCTTTGAGTACAGCCCGGAGGAGGGCACCCCCGGCTTTGAGCTACGTCCCCGTGTGCCGGAGCGCATTGCTCGGCAGCGGCGGCGTGCGCTAATGGCATTGCAGCAACCGATCTCTCTAGCCGCCAATCAGGCGCTGGTGGGGCGGGAGCTGGACGTTCTCGTGGAGGGGCACGAAGGGGAGGCGCTCGTTGCGCGTTCCTGGAGAGATGCCCCGGAGATTGATGGGACGGTGCGGGTGATGGGAGCGAAAGCCGAGCTGGGAAGCTGGCTGCGCGTCCGTATCACTGCTGCCGAGCCCTATGACTTAATTGCGGAAGTTTCTGGAGGATAACGTTGGCTACGAAGAAAATGCCCACGGCCAATAAGGTCGCGGTCGCGGTGCGTCCGCTCACGGAGATGGAGCGGGATAACCTGCTTGCGGATATCTACCTTTCTGATCTGGTATACGATGCGCTCCTGGAGCGCGGTGAGGCATCCAAGGTTGCTGATCTCGCGCAGGAGATCAACCACGCGCATATTGGGTTTGCGCTGGTGCGCGGTGCTCTGGATCGAGATGTGCACGAAGCGCCCTCGCGCTTTGTTCTCATGGCGCGCCTCTGGAACCTGAAGGCGCGCTACATGGACACGACGCGCTCGCTGGAGCGTAACCTGATGGACGTGATCCGCCTGGCGGGTAAGCCTCTTTCCACTGCACAGCTTGCCACCGAGCTCTCCGTCATCTATGATCGCCCGTCGGAGATCTACTTTGGTCTATTGAGTAAGGTGCTCGCCAATGAAAACCTCTACTTCAAAGGCCCCGGAAGCTCCTATGGTCTGGCCGAGTGGCTCCCTTTAGTAGATTCTGAGGATCTCACTGAAGTCGCGCTGGACAATAAGATCAAACCGGAGGCGCTCACTCCTTTCAAGGCACTCTCTGCGAAAGTGGGCTGGTCTAAGACTACCTACGGGGAAGCAAGCTACAAGACCATCGCGGCGCTTAAGGGACGTCCTATCTCCCACCGGCTCCTGGGGGTTCTTGCCTGGTCTGAGCTGGGGGCGAGCTACGATCCCCGTGCGCACCTGGCCGCCTGTCTGAGCGAGAGCCGACTGGTGTGGCTGAGTGCGGAGAAGGGTAAGGGACGCTGGATCACGCGTGAGACCGCCGAGAAGCTAGAGCGTCTACTGGCCGATCGTGTGACCTTGCTGACCGAGGAAGTCGAAGAGGCGCCTGCTCCTGTGCCCGTGCCCGTGGTGGTGGCTGTTGCTGAGCCTGTGGTAGAGCCGGAAGTCGTTGCGGAGCCTGTGGTCGTGCCGGAGCCTGAGCCCGTGGTTGAAGACACTGTCAAACCACTGTCCGTCTCCGACGAAGACCTAGCGGCGATCTTTACCGTGCTTGGTGAGCGTGGTGTGCCTGTTGAAGTGGCTGAGCTGCTTGCCCTCCAGTATGAAGTCGTGCCGGGAGATCCCTCTTTTAAGAATGATCTTGCCCTGCTCGATAGGGCGCTTCAGGCGGATGCACGCTTTGTTCCTGTTGGGGCTGGTCGTTTCCGCGAGGCCGATTCTCTGCCTCCCTTTGTTTTTGATTTGCCCGAGTTTCTGGCATTCCCTGACCTCCAGTTTGTCTCCATGGACGGAGAGATCATGGACGAGGAGATCGAGGATGAGGGATTTGCGGGGAGCTTGCGTCAGGATTTGCTTCTGCCGCTCGCTCAGGATGCGGGCGATGACGAGAAGGACTACACGGGAGGATCTCTCGGCGATTCCTCTAGTGTGACACTGGTCGTGAAGGCGCATCATAAAGAGATCGGAACTTTCCCTCTGTGTCAGCTACCCAATGGCTTCTTCCCTAGTGATGCACCCGTTGTGGAAGTGACTCTTCGTGAGGAAGACGGCACCACGCACGAGATTATTGTTAATAACGAGCGTCGCCTTGCCTTCAACTTCTTCTCACTCTACGAGAAGATCGTCGCCGACTCGGGCGGTTGTTTCCAGTTGACCAGCACCCCGCGCTCCTACGAGTTTCGTGTGGAGGTTCTGGAGGAGACGGATCCACAGGTCTATCTCAGCCAGGAGCGCTATGCGGAGCTTCTCAGTGCGCGTGAGCAGGCCGAGGAATCCGGCGATGTGGCGACATTTGATATTGTCTGTGAGCTTCTTGGGGAGTATCCCCGGGGGCTTGACTTTGTTCAGCTTCTGACTGAAGTGAATGTCGTGCGACGGGTGACACGTCGGAAGCTGGCCTCCATCCTCTCGAACTACTTCTGTTTTGTGCAGAAGGCAGGGACAGGGCAGTGGCGCTTCGATACCAAAAAACGGGATATGGGGACAGATCGTACCAAGCGCAAGTACCTAAAACGTTAAGCGGGTAAACATAAGGGGGTAGATCATGGGACGGCCACGCAGACGCAGAAAAGGCGGCTTCCGCCTCTGGATCAGCCGGTTCGGTGCCTTTTTGGGGATTCTCTCCGCGTTGATTCTCACGGCACTAATCTCCGGTTTGCTCTGGGCAGGGGGGCGTGTGCAGTTGGCTACCGTAGGGATGCCCGACGCCACCGCGCTGAACCAGGAGACAGCGGGAGGAATCACCCAGGTCTACTCCACGGATAAAGTCTTGCTCGGCGAGATCTACTCCCGCTTTCAGGAGCGGGAGGATCTTGTCAATATTCCGCAGACTCTGCGCGATGCGACGGTCTCTATTGAGGATCAGCGCTTCTACTCCCACCCCGGAATTGATCTTCGAGGGATTGCTCGTGCTCTCTACAAAAATGCGTCCGGAGCTCGTCGTGGGGAGGGAGCCTCTACCCTGACCCAGCAGCTCGTCCGAAACGTCATTCTGCGAAATCGTGAAAAGACAGAGCGACGTAAGCTTCAAGAGGCGCTTCTTGCCTATCAGGTTGAGCGGAGCATGACCAAGGATCAGATCCTGGAGCGCTATCTTAACGAAGTGAACTACGGCGGTCAGATCTATGGGGTCAAGATGGCGGCCAAGCTCTACTTTGGCAAGGCGCTCAAAGACATCACTCTTTCCGAAGCTGCTCTTGTTGCGGGGCTAGTGCAGCTTCCCCCCAAAACCTACCCTTTTCGACATCTGGATGCCGCGCTGGAGCGTCGTAACACGGTTTTGGGAAAGATGCTGGATCTCAAAAAAATTACCCGGGCACAGTACGATCAGGCGCGTGCGGAGAAGATTAAGATCCAGCCCAATGAGCCTCGGGTCGTCTCGGAGGAGTATAAAGCACCCCACTTTGTGCGTTATGTTCTTCGGCAACTGATCGCGCGTCATGGGCAAGAGGTGGTCTTGCAAGGCGGCTTGAAGATCTACACAACTCTCAATTGGGAGATGCAGCAGCGTGCCGATGAGATTCTCCGTGCCGGAATCCGTGCGGAGCGTGGACGACAGGTGACAGAGGGTGCGCTGATCTGTCTGGAGCCGCACACGGGCTGGATCCGTGCAATGGCGGGCGGCGTGGACGAAAAGAGTCTCTACAACTTCGCTACCCAGGGAGGACGGCAGCCGGGCTCCTCCTTCAAACCCGTTGTCTATGCCGCCGCTTTCAATACGGGAAAATATGGCCCCGATACCGAGATGATTGACCGTCCCCTCAGGCTTGGGCGAAAGACCTGGCCACGCAACTATGGCGGTAAAGGGGGGCACGGTGGGAGTTATAGCATTGAGGATGCCGTCGCACAGTCGCTCAATACGATTCCCGCGCAGCTCATCCAGCGTGTGGGCTGGTCCGCCGTCGTGGATCTTGCCAAGAAGATGGGGGTCAAGTCTAAGATGCCCTCCAATGACTTGAGTATTTGTTTGGGAACCTCGCTTGTCACGCCCCTTGAGATGGCTAGCGTTTTCTCGACGTTTGCCAATGGCGGTGATCATGCCAATCCCATCGCGATCCGTCTGGTTTTAGATGGAAAGAAAAATATTCTGGAGCGCAACGAACCCCGGATCACTAAATCAGTGCTCCGTGAATCAACGGCCGCTAATATCGGACGCTGTTTGGAAGCAGTGGTGCAGCGTGGTACCGCGAAGGCTGCCAATGTGGTAGAAGGGGCGCGGGGTAAGACGGGGACGACCACCGATAACCGGGATACTTGGTTTGTTGGCTACACCAAGGAGCTTGTGACGGCGATCTGGGCGTGCAATCGTGAGGTCAAGCCCAAGCTTAATAAGCAAGGTAAGGCAGTTCTGGATAAGAATGGCAAGCCAGAGATGAGTCAACGCTACCTGGTGATGGACAGTGATGCCACGGGGGGGCATGTCTGTGCGCCGATCTGGGGACGCTACATGCAGGCCGCCGTACCCATCCAGCAGCGCGCCGGGCTGGAGCCGATTGCGCTCCCGGAAGACCGACAAAAGCAGCTTGCTGAGGCTGCCAAGGCTCCCCCGACCCCTCGACCGGATCGGACAAACGACGACGGCGCGATGGTCGTGGTGATGTGTGAGGAAAGCAGCAAGCGCGCCACGGCTTTCTGTCCAGATGTGGTGGAGAAGGCCTTCTCACAAGGAACGAAGATTGCGACTTGTCGGCAGCACAAGACATTCACGGATGAAGCGGCACTTAAGCCTGGCGAGCCCGCAGAGCCCACGCCTAGTCCCGCCCCACGCCGTCGCCGACGGCGCGATCTTGCCCGTGACGAGGAGAAACGCAGTGAGCAAGAAAAGCTGCGCCGGGAGCGCGAAGCCGCGCAGGAGGCGACCGATGAAACGCAAGCACCACGGGAAGCTACCCCAAGTGAAGTCGAAGTGTTAATCTGCTCCGAGAGTAGTAAGCGCGCGACCGACTACTGTCCTGAGAAAGTGACTCGACGCTTCCCGGCAGGCATTCATATCCGTGCCTGCACGCTTCACCGAGCACGACCTGGTGAAGAGGATCGCTAGGCATGTCTAGGCGACATTACTTCACTCCCTTACCCACACCAACACAGCCCAGCGAAGAGATCAGCATGGGGCGCATCTTGTTGGTCGCTGTCATCCTGACGGTATTTTACTCCGTACTGGCGGGGCGGCTCTGGTTACTACAGATCGTTCGCGGCGACGATTACCGGGACAAGGCACTACTGAATCGGAGCCAGAGGGTACAGACGACGGCACCTCGTGGGATCATTTTGGATCGTAAAGGGCAACCTCTCGTGACTAATGCCACCCAGTTTGCGGTCTATCTGCACCCCGACGAGGTTTTTAGCCTAGCCGCTCTCCTGAAGATTGTGGATCCCGAAAAAATAGACAAAACAAAACCCTTGAAGCCCAAGAAACCTCGCCTCCCCACTCCCAAAGAGCGGGAGGCGATACGTAAAGTTCAGGAGTATCTGGATCGTGTGGCCGATCTTGTTGAAATCCCTCGCCTCGAGCTTAATGAGAAGATTCGAACGAAACGGGGAGGGAAAAATGACCTGATTCCTATCCGCGAGAATATTGACCGTCGCCTGATGGCACGTCTCTACGAGCGCCAGGATGATCTCCCCGGGATTTCGGTGCAGATCATTCCGATCCGTTCGTATCCCCGTCTGAAACGTGCGACTCATATCCTGGGCTACACGAGACCGGTGAGTGCCGAGGAGCTTAAGGACCCTCGTATCCTGGCCTACCCTCTGGAAAAAAAGTACCGAGGAGGCGACTGGATCGGCAAGCAAGGACTGGAGAAAGAGTATGATCAGTACCTGCGCGGCACACTGGGCTACGAAGCCTTTGAGGTAGATGGTCGCGGGCGGCGGCGTAAAGAGCTGACAAAGGAGCCGGCTAAGTCAGGCGCGAACCTGGTTTTATCTTTGGACGCTCAGGTTCAGGAGGTCGCGGAGAAGGCGCTTGCAGGACGGCCAGGAGCCGTTGTCGCACTCGACCCGCGCAGTGGCCGGATTTTGGCACTCGCAAGCGCACCTACCTACGACCTGACCCTCTGGACCCGTCCCCGGACAAATGCGGATGTGGCTCAGATGCAGGAGGGAGGGGCGGAGCTCAACCGTGCAACCTCTAAGTATCCTCCTGGCTCGACTTTTAAGATCATCACCATGACCGCCGGGCTTGCGTCGCACCGGCTTCCCAGCGGGGCCTACTGTCCCGGATACATCATGATGGGGAAGAAAAAGAAGAAATGTATGGGAAGTCACGGGGGGATAGACTCTCTCTCCGCCTTCGCCCAGTCCTGTAATGTATTCTTCTTTCAAGCAGGTTTTCAGATTGGGGACGAAATTCTATCAGACTGGGCGCACCGGTTTGGGCTGGGTAGTAAAACAGGCATTGACCTGCCTAGCGAGAAACAGGGGACGGTTCCGTCGAAGAAATGGGCGCGTGAGAAGAGAGATCGGGGTTGGTGGCGTGGTGATCTTGCCGATATGGCTATTGGTCAGGGCTTCGATGAGGCAACCCCGCTCCAGATGGCAGTGGTCGCTGCCACTATTGGTAATGGGGGAACGATCTGGAAGCCCAAGCTCGTGGAGAAAATTGTTGATAGCAATGATCCCAAGAAAGTACTATTCGACAATAAACCCGAGCGCGTCGGGGAACTGGGTCTGGATAAGAATAGCCTTCGGCAGGTGCAGACTGCAATGCGTGCGGTCGTGGAGCGCGGAAACGGAACCAGTAGGGCAGCAGCCATCCCCGGAATCACCGTGGCGGGCAAGAGTGGCACTGCGGAGACAGGTTTCCCCGGAAAGGCGCATGGATGGTTTACCTGCTACGCGGCTCGGCCCGGCGAGGAGTCTTCCATTGCGGTTTGTGTTCTGCTAGAAGCGACTAAGCCCGGCGATAATTTCCACGGAGGAGGGGTCTGTGCACCCATAGCGCGCGCGGTGATTGAGGCGCACTACAACGGTATCTCTCCTCCAACTCCAAAAGAAGACAAGCTACCGACCCGCCGTGGACGCCGAAGATGATTCCTGAGGCCGCAGATGACTTGATTCCTGAGCTGGTTCGCCGCGACCCGACCCTTGCCCCCTACACCGAGGTGATCCGGGCACGACTGGCGCACTACCACGCGCTCCGAGAACAGCTCGGAGCGCTGAGAGGATCTATCAGCCAGGGACACCACTACTTTGGCTTCACACGCACCTCTGATGGTTTCGTGGCCTACCGCGAGTGGGCTCCGGCGGCAAAGAGCCTGCATCTGATCGGGGATTTTAATGGCTGGGATCGCAGTGCGACACCGCTCACCTGCGATGCGCACGGAACCTGGCACGTGACTCTCTCGGGGAGCACACTGCCGCCAGGAAGCCGTGTGAAAGTGCATGTTCACGGCGCCGACGACAGCCGCCTGGATCGCATTCCCGCCTATATCCGCCGCGCGGTGCAGGACCCTATTACAAAAGACTTCTGCGGTGAGGTCTGGTTTGCGCCTCTTTCCCTCCCCGCCCCCACTAATAGAGGAGCCCCGACGGGGCTGCGTATCTACGAGGCGCATGTGGGGATGGCACAGGAAGACGCTAAAGTGGGGACGTTTGCCGAGTTCACGGAAAATATCCTTCCACGGATCGCCGCGCTGGGCTACGATACCGTGCAGCTCATGGCAATTCAGGAGCATCCCTACTACGGCTCATTTGGCTACCATGTGAGTAGCTTTTACGGAGTTTCCAGCCGTTTTGGCACCCCGGATGAGCTACGGACGCTGATTCAGACAGCCCACACACTGGGACTGCGCGTGCTGATGGACTTGGTGCACAGCCACGCCGTCAAGAATATTCTGGAGGGACTGAGCCGCTTTGATGGCACCGAGTGGCAGTACTTCCACGACGGGCCACGGGGCTACCACAGTGGCTGGGACTCGCGCTGCTTTGACTACAGCAAGCTCGAAGTGCTGCGCTTCTTGCTCTCTAATATCCGCTACTGGCTGGAGGAATACGGCTTCGATGGCTTCCGCTTTGATGGGGTTACCAGCATGCTCTATCACGACCATGGCATTCGAGACTTTAACGGCTACCCGGACTACTTTAGTGCAAACGTTGACGATGACGCGCTTTGCTATCTTCAGCTTGCCAATGCGCTCGCGCAGGAGATTCAGCCTGAGGTCGTGACCGTTGCGGAGGATGTCTCCGGGATGCCCGGGCTCTGTCGGCCCGTTACCGAGGGGGGGATAGGCTTCGACTACCGGCTCTCAATGGGCGTTCCGGACTTCTGGATCAAGCTGACTAAAGACACTCCGGATGAGGCCTGGTCGGTGGGGCAGCTCTGGGGGACACTGACCAACCGGCGCTGGGACGAGAAGCATATTGGTTATGCCGAGAGCCACGACCAGTCCATTGTGGGGGATCAGACTCTTGCGTTTCGGCTGATGGGGCCGCAGATGTACACGGAGATGGCGATTGGCCGCGAGAGCCTTGTCGTGGATCGGGGTATGGCGCTCCACAAGCTGATTCGACTGCTTACCTACACGCTGGCTGGCGAGGGCTGGCTGGGTTTTATCGGCAATGAGTTTGGGCACCCGGAGTGGGTGGACTTTCCGCGCGTGGGCAATGATTGGAGCTACACCTACGCACGCCGTCAGTGGTCACTCGCCGACAGCCCGTTTCTGCGCTACGCACAGCTCAATGCCTTCGATGCCGCCCTGATGCACCTGCCCCAGCCCACAGAGCCGCCTGAGCTGCTGGCCCTTCACGAAGACAATCACCTACTGATCTACCAGAGTGCGGGCTTGGTGATTGCGGCGAACCTGCACCCCACACGGAGCCTCTCCGCACTACGGATTCCGATTCCTGAGGCTACCGATTACCGGCTCTTGCTAGACACGGATCGCGCTGAGTTCGGCGGTCAAGGACGGATCACAGCCGACAGCCGCTTTATCTGGGAGCCGGTGGCGGTGGGGGAAGTGGGGCAGAGTGTCCAAGTCTATCTGCCTAGTCGGTGCGCACTGATCCTCACAAAAACAGAAAAACCAGTCGCCTAAGCGACTGGCCTGAAGTGCACACGTCGGTCGTGATGCTCTAAATATGGGCCCCTCTAAACCCTCGACGATCACCTGGGTTTATCCTCTTCCTGCACGGAGCCAATCTCGTGCAAGCAGCCAATAATCAGTGTTCCCAATTCGTAACTGAGGAGGCCGTCAGTAAGTCGGCTCTCCTCGCCTTCCGCACTATCACCAACCTAGCTCGGCGTACTGGTACGGGTTTTGTTCGATGCTTCCCTACCCTGGCCGCGATGCTACGGGTCTCGGAGCGTCGTGCTTGGCAGCTTATCGCGGAGCTCAAGGCAGCTGGCTGGATCTCGTGGAATCCTATACGACGACGCGGGGAGCGGGGGATTGAGTTTGCTCCCTTGGTGCGGCTCCCAAAGGTTAGTCGTGGCCGTTTCGCTCCTCGCTCTAAAGCGACTCCACAATCCGTTTTACAAGTTGTTGAGGTGCCTTTTTCTTGCTCCAAAAATGCACCCTCGATTGCACTCTCAAATACCAAAAGTTGCACTCTCGATCGGGGGACTCCTTTAAAGACCTCTCCCGTAGGGAAAGAAGACGACAACAGTGCAGGTGTAGGTACGGAAGCTTTTGGAGAGTCCGAAATGCAGGCTGTTGCTGTCTCTTGCCTAGAAAAGATTGTCCCACTTCACGAAGCCCAGGAGCTGGCACGAGAGGCTACTAAGAAGGCTCTGAGTACCGAGCAAATCGAGCGTGTTGTTGCAGCCTACCGTGGCCAGATTAGCAACATTCGCAATCGTGGAGCATGGCTGCGTGAGGCCATTCGTAGAGAGTTTGCTCCCCCCTTACCCGCCGCAACACATCCTAGCGAGACTAAAGCCGTTGAAAACGTGAAGCGGATCAAGTTAATGCCTGAATTTCCAACCGTACAACCAGGTGCAGAGCTACTGGCCGCGACCCGAATCCCGGCTTTGGCCCGGATTCTGGAGAAGCGCAAAGGGATGGAGTGCATAGGCTGAATCGCTTGATATAATTATGATGCCTGACTTCTTGAGCGAGGCACCAAGGGAAGAGAATCTATGAGCTTGACCATTGAGAAGCCTGAAACCGAAGCGCGTTTGCGCCGCTTTGCGACCACGCGAGGGCTCTCCCCGCAGGAGGCGCTCGACGAGCTGCTCGATGAGGCGGAAGAAGAGCAAGAGTCTTCCCTCGACACGATTCCCGATATTCTCATACACCCCGCTCCTGATGACCTCAAGAAAGCGCTGGAGGAGATGGATGCGGGAGACTGGGTTTCCGCGGCGGATTTCCTTGCCGAGTTACACGTAGCCAACGCAGTAGACGCTTCTCCAGTGGGCTTTGAGCGAGGCGCTTGCTAGTGGCTTGAGTGGCCGTTGGCTGCGCGGCTGAAATCGAGCGCTTTCAGTACGCTATTTGGCGTGAGTGATTCGAGTCGTGTCTTCCTGCATCGTGGGGATTCTGGGGTGCGGGCGGAGGCACTCTGGCAGCCATTTCTGGTTCCAGGCGGGTAACTTCCTGCGCTCGCTGGAGCTCTGCGACAAGCTCACGGCGACTTCTGATGCTCCCGAAGCCCTGCGTGAGCGAAGGGATCGCCTTTGGGCGGAGCTGCTCCCGTCTGAGCATGCGCTTGTTCCGGCTTAAAGCCCAGGTTGTGTGGCCGTTGGTAGTATCTTGATCGGAGCTTGCTCTTAAGCGTAGGGAGAAGCTTTTTTTGTCGTCATTCGCTGATCTCGATTCCGAGGAGGCGTGCTGCTGCCGCAAGCTCACTAGGGAGCTTTTCAACACTGCTCGTGATAGTGCTAGGAGGACGAGGACTCACCCTGAGGCCACAGTGTGCCAGGTCGTTGCGTAGATCCGTCAGGTTGCGCCATAACGCCACACTGGCTTTCCACTCTGGAGGTGCTTCGTGAGGAGCACTCCCCTTCTCGTTGTCCGCATTGTTGAGCCAGCTTTCTGCCGCATCACGCAGGGCGTTGTCAATAGGGACAATCGTACCGCCTGCGACCACCACCCGGACATGGACGAGCCACTCGCGTGCTAGAGCCGCCGCCGCCAAGTAGTGTTGGTGCGTGGTCAGCCAACCGATCTGTTGCCACTGCGCTCTCAGTGGCTCTGTGGCCGCTAAGGGGGAGAAGCTCATTTCGATTCGGTCTAGGAGGAGCTTGAGCGGTGCGTGCTGCGCTTCCCAGGGCTCCGCTCGCGCCTGCGCAATGCGTACCATGAGGTCGCTTGCTTTTTGTGTGACCAGTATCGGACGAACCAGTGCCAGTGCTTCCGAGAGATCGGTGAGGCGGGCGGCGAGACTGTTGAGAGGGTTCTTGCGCTGCTCACGGATCAACGCGGCGATCTTACGTGCATCGCCTGTCTCCAGAAAACGCTCCGTCGCATTGGCCCAGTCCAGCATCGCGACAAAGGGAGTCAGGTCGAAGACGGGGCTGTTCTCTCGGTCGCGTTCGTAGGCACCGTAGAGGACTGCCTCAAGATGAATGCCTTTGGCAACCCGCAGAAACGAAGCGACCAGTAGCGAGAGGACGGGCTGGGAGCGAAACCCGTGCGTGATGTCAAAAATCACCGACTCCCCAGCCGGGATTGCCGCCACCAGCACATTGAAGATCTGCCATAACTCGTCCTCATTGGCACCATCCGGGATAGGAACGCGCTCGGCATACGGAATGGCCTCTTGGAGAGCTACCCCCTGTCTTTCCCAGGCGAGTTCGGTCGAAACCGCCTTTACCGCCGCCCCCGGAAACCATGCTGCCACGGCGGTAACGAAGAGAGAGGTCTGGTACGCTCGCTCCCCCCAAACATACGTCGTCGGTTCATAATTGCCCGTCCCCAGTGTTGTCAGTATCGTCATTTCTTCCCTTCCTTTGGAATCCTAGTTCTGTCTCGCCCTGCGGGAAACCTCTTTCGTCGGTGCTGCCCAGAAGTACCAGCGGAGCCGCCAGAATAGCCCTGGCCGGGTGAGCCGCTCGTAGCGCAGCCACTCCTGCTGGTAGAGGCGATCAAAGTGACCCGCCGCTCTTGCATACGCGGCATGGGCCGCATCAGTACGCTGCTTCGACTCCGTACTGAGCTCCAGGCGCTCCCACTGCCGCTGGCTTTCCCAGCGCTGGATTTCCGCCTCGCCGAGCGTTAGCGCCTCGCGCTTCTGCGCCTGGGCACGCCGCACAAGGGCATGGGCTTCCCGTGCCTGAGCGAGCGCTAGCTGCGCCGCGACGGCGCTCCCTAAAGGCCAGCCGTGCTCCATGCTGAGCTTGAGGCGATGGCCCTCCGGGATCAGGCTGTGCTTAAAGGGAGAAGCGACCGTGATCGTCAGCGCTCCCTCGGTAGGCTCGGGCTCTTCGCTAGGCTCCGGCACGGTTTGCGCAGTCTCTTGGGCGCGCTTTGCCAGCTCCTCACGGCGATAGCGCAGGAGGTCGCTGTTGATCTGCGTGAGCTCTTCCGTGCGCTTCTCGTGCAGTGCCTGCTTCGCCTGCCAGAGTGCCTCGACTGCCCGTCCTTCCAGAAAGCTGTTGAGCGCTCCGGCCTTCCCCTCGACCCAGCCGTGCAGGCCATGGAGCAGCAGAAAGGGGGCCGACACAATCAGTGCCATCGCCATCAAGACTGCCGGGGGAATGGCGTTCTGCCCCACGCCACCGCCTTGGAGCAGAGTGGCATTGGCCTGACGCGCCGTTAGTGCTCCCAGGATACCGTAGCGCTCCACGGATGCTTCCATGACGATAAGCCCCACGAGTAGGAGGGCGGCGATTCCGAAAGAGGCGATGCTGGTGCGCCGCAGCGAGTGGGCCACCGCCGCCGGGTCGGTCTGGCTCCGGGTGGCGAGGCTGCCATGCCAGCACTCCGAGGCGAGAGACAGAAGCCCACGCGACACACGTCCCAGTACCCAGAACACCGCGATCCCGATCACTGCAACGACCAGGGCCGGCCCCAGAGTCTCCTCAGGTCGCAGGAAGAGGCGGCTGGGCTCCAGGAGATCGGTGAGGATACCTACACTGATTCCAAAGAGGCTGCCACAGACAACC
>NZ_JAYUPA010000519.1:0-4508 GCF_043760365.1 Armatimonas sp. | reverse complement strand
GCTTCTCGATCTTAGCAATCAGGCGCGTCCCACTCTTCGCCTGGGCAAGGAGCCCACGGAGCGGCTCCATGTCGGCGGCGCGGCGCACGAACGAGACCCCGATGTAGTCCACGCCGGATGCAATCCCAAACGTGGCATCGGCGAGGTCTTTCTCGGTGAGGGCCGCGATCTTGAAGTCCGCCCCCGGCGCAGTCACTCCCTTGCGCGACATCAGAAGGCCACCATGCCGCACCAGGCAGAGCACGCCCTGGCCGGTCTTCTCGACAACTTCCAGCTCGATCTGGGCATCGTCCATGTAGACGACACTACCAGGGTTTAGGGCTTCCAGAAGTCCCGGCAGGGGAACGGGAATGCGTGGTGTCGCGCCCGCCTCAAACGGCTCGGTGGAGAGCAGGCAGGTAGAGCCTACTACGAGCATCACCCCCGCTGGTGGCACTTGCCCAATGCGTAGCTTGGGGCCGCAGAGGTCTTGCAGGATCGCAACCGGCTGACCACGCTCGATTTCTATAGCCCGAATGAGCCGTATCCGCTCCCCGTGCCAGTCGTGCGAGCCATGCGCGAAGTTCAGGCGAGCCACATTCATTCCCGCCTCAGCAAGCTGGCGTAGGCGCTCTAAGCTTTCACTAGCGGGGCCAATCGTGCACACAATCTTGGTTCGTCGCATAGGCTTGGTTTTTTGCATGCTGGCTCCTTATCGCTCGATGCTCGAAAATGCCGCCAGCCCTGGGTAGAGCGCCGCCGCGCCCAGCTCCTCCTCGATGAGCAGTAGCCGGTTGTACTTGGAGACTCTATCGCTACGTGCCGGTGCGCCCATCTTCACCTGGCCCGTGTTGAGCGCGACCGCAATATCGGCAATGGTCGTGTCTTCCGTCTCACCCGAGCGGTGGGAGATAATGGCCGTGTAGCCCGCCTGCCGCGCCAATTCGACCGCATCAATGGCCTCGGTGAGGGTCCCGATCTGGTTCACCTTCACCAGAATCGAGTTGCCCACACCACGGGTGATTCCCTCTTGCAGGCGCTTGACATTGGTGACAAACAGATCGTCGCCCACAAGCTGCACCCGGTTCTTGAGCTTCACGCCCAGCCGCTTCCACGAATCCCACTCATCTTCCCCGCAGCCATCCTCCAGCGAGATAATCGGGTAGCGAGCGCACCAGTCGGTCCAGTAGTCTTCCATCTCGTCGGGGGTGAGGCTCTTGTTATCCAGCGTGAGCTGGTACTTGCCGTTCTTGAAGAACACGCTTGATGCAGGGTCAAGCGCGAAGAAGA
Source organism: Armatimonas sp. (assembly GCF_043760365.1). Lineage (GTDB taxonomy): Bacteria > Armatimonadota > Armatimonadia > Armatimonadales > Armatimonadaceae > Armatimonas. Next base: position 3,239 of record NZ_JAYUPA010000519.1, on the reverse strand, counting down.
CCTCCTCGCCCGGCTTGTAGCCCGCTTTCTCCACGGCCTCCAGCATGACCTTCAGGATCGCTTCATTGTTCTCCAGGCGCGGGGCAAAGCCGCCCTCATCGCCAATGGTCGTGGGCAAGCCGCGCCCGTGAAGCACTTTCTTGAGCGTGTGGTAGATCTCCGAGCCCATGCGTAGCGCCTCGGCAAACGTCGGAGCGCCCACGGGGACAATCATGAACTCCTGAAAGTCGCTGCCGCTCGGCGCGTGCATCCCCCCATTGAGAATGTTCATCATCGGAACCGGTAGGCGATGGGCGTTGGGGCCGCCCAGGTAGCGCCAGAGCGGAAGCTCCAGAGAGGCCGAGGCGGCTTTGGCAATGGCGAGCGAGACGGCAAGAAGTGTGTTCGCCCCAAGCTTTGCCTTGTTGGGCGTCCCATCCAGTGCGATCATGGTCGCATCACGAAGCCGTTGCTCTAGCGCGTCCTCACCAAGTAGTGCAGGCGCAAGTATTGTATGGATATTCTCTACCGCCTTGAGAACGCCCTTACCATGGAAGCGGGCGCTATCTCCGTCGCGCAGCTCGACCGCTTCATGTGCCCCCAGCGACGCGCCCGAGGGCACCGCTGCCCGCCCAAGCGCACCGCCGCGAAGCCGCACATCTACCTGCACGGTGGGATTGCCGCGTGAGTCTAATATCTCGCGAGCTTTAATCGTCTCTATTGTGGTTTGTGACATGATGCCGTGATTGTACCCGTGAGTAGTTCTATGTACCCATGAGGTGCTCTAGAACCACTTGATCTTCTTGAAGTAGAGCGCCAGAGTCGTTGCCATGACGGCCATCAGGCCAAGCGCCATAAAATAGCCCTTCTGCCAGTTCAGCTCAGGCATGTTCTTGAAGTTCATGCCATAGATTCCCGCGATGAGAGCTGCGCTCATCAAGATCGTGGAGATTCCGGTGAGGGTCTTCATCACCTGGTTGAGCCGGTTGCTGGTCTGGGACATCAGCACGTCCATGACCCCGCCCATGATGTCACGGTGGAGGTCCACTTGCTCGACAAGGCGCAGAGTATGGTCGTAGACATCCTGGTAGAAGACCCGCGTCTCCGGGGAGATGAGGGCCGGATTATCGGTGCGCAGAACCTGGTTGATCACGTCCCGTAGCGGGGAGACCGCCTGGCGCAGAAGCAACAAACGCTTCTTGAGCAGAACGGCGGGCTTGAAGTCGGGGACATCGTTAGATTCGTAGATCGCCATTTCGACTCGGTCTATTTCGGTGTCTAGCTCGTCCATGGCGGGGAAGTACTCGTCCACTAGGGCATCCAGCAAAAGATAGAGTAGAAAGCCCGGCTCATTGCGCAGGTGCTCCGGGTTCTGCTGCAAGCGGCGGCGCGTCTCGGCAATCGGGCCATTGACCTCGTTGTGGATCGTGACCAGGTAGTTGGGGCCAAGGAAGATATCTATCTCGTGGGTGACTGCCTCCAGATCATCGGTGGGCTTTGTTGTCCCTGCCCAGGCATGGACAGAGAGAAAGAGATAGCCCTCATAAGTGTCCACCTTGGGCCGCTGGTCCTGTTTTTGGGCGTCTTCCAGTGCGAGGGGATGGAAGTCAAACTCCTCCTCCAGAGCCTTCCAGTCGTCTTTGGTGGGGGAGCTAACATCTACCCAGAGGATCGGGCGGCTGGCTTTGGTTGTTTTAGGAGAGCTGGCCTTACTGCGTGCCGTACGCGAGCGAGTCGGAGCGGCTTGAACACCATCGGGAGTATCCCCAGGAGCGAGGAGGAACTCACTGATACGCTCGGGGGGAATGTTTCCGTGGGTTGTCTTGCCGTCGCAGAGGTCAATGCTAATCATCGTGCCCCTATTGTACTGTCAACTTCGGAAAGGATTTTCTCAGAGATACAATGTCTCTGCTCGATAAGGCACCATGGGCCTTCGGGTGTCGGTGGGCTTAACCTATGCCGGTGGGTGGGAAATCGCGCTATTCTCCACCCCAAATCACTCCCTCAGCAAACCTTGGAAACCGGAGTTTTATACGATCTGACTACCCGTGACCTGAACTGGAGTACCGTTTTAACCTTCCTTTTCCGTGACAATCGACAGGTGGGTAGGTGGGGCAGGATACGGCCACCGCTAGCGCGACGTTCGACTCATCATTGTCTCTCTGCCTATCCTTAACCATGGTTTCCTCACCGAGTCTGATGCGATTTTCGCCCCAGTCTCTCAAGCCCAGTCGTGATTATGCCGTCTTCCTCTGGCGAGGGAGAGGTACCAGCAGCATGGCCGGTATGGGGAAGCTGAAACAAAAGCTGCGGCAATGTTGCCGCCAGTGGAGGCAGTATGACAGAGGCACCCCAATTCCCCAAGGTTCAAAAATCTCCGAAGTCCCACCACAAAGGGCCGCAGAAGATATATCCCCGTGTGGTCTATGCCCGCGTCACCGAGCAGGAGTGGAGCACTATTCAACTACGCGCTGACCAGTCGGGACTCTCCATGAGTCGCTACCTCGTCGAGACCGGCCTCCGTGGAAAGCCACCCCCGACCAAGGCCGACCGTGCCCGTCTCCAGTTCCTTCTCTACCAGTTTCGCCGCGCTGCCGTCGCTATCAACCAAGTTGCAACCGACCGGCTCGTTATGGCGGTCGGAGGAAGCGAGACGCGCCAGCTTCTGCGTGAAACTGCAAGTCTTCTGGAGCAGCTCGCACAGGAACTGACCCGGCGCATCAGTACGGCGAGTTCTGAGGAGAAGATGGAGCCACCGCCTGATCCCGAGAGGGAGCCGTAGCTGTCTTCTTTCGCTTCCAAGCCGCGCCAGCGCGGGCACGGTCTGGAGAGCGGATGCGCTACATCACCCGGCCCACAGCGGTTCGTGATGGTAGGGAGGGGCTCCTCCTGGTTCGGCTCGATGTCGCCGAGGTCCAAAGTTTCTCACTGCTGCGCGCCTCGCTTATCGCGTGGGCACAGACGAGGGAGGCGATGGAGCATCTCACGCCCCGAAGAGAAGTGCAACGGGGTCGAACCCACTACCGGGCGACTCTAGGCTTTGAGCGCGACATCGCTACTGGTGACGCGCTGCGCTTGGTAGGAGAGTGGCTCGATGGGGCTCTTCCGAAGGCAGCGGCTGTGGCGGCGGTGCATCGGGATACGGCGCGGCTCCACGTGCATCTCTGGCTAGATGCCAGGCAGGTAGATGGTCGAAAGATTGACCTCTCGGCCCGCGCCTGGAGGCAGCTTGATGAGACCTGGAACCGGATTTACTGCCG
>NZ_JAYUPA010000518.1:0-4508 GCF_043760365.1 Armatimonas sp. | reverse complement strand
AATGTGCTGCTTCATCCGCCGCACTGCCTCGTTGCCCGCATCAATACTCACGCCAGAATCGGCATAGGTCACACTCATCGAAACTATTTCTCTCCTCGCGCCCAGACACGAACGGCTTCGCGCCAGTGGGAGCGTAGCTGTTTTTGCCCCTGAGCCAACAGTCGCGTCAGGATATGCGCATCCATTCCCGAAATGGCGCGGCTCCCTGCCGAAACATAGCGCCCCGCCTCCAACACTAAGATCGTCACGGAGCTTTTCTGATAACGCCAGATCTCTGGAACCCCAATTCTAGCGTAGAAGCTATCTTTATCAATCGAGGGGCTGGTAATATCCACTTCCACCACAAGATCAGGGATATGTTTCTGTTGATCGAACTCTGCCAAATCTACAGGAAGCTGGGAGACACTCTGAATATAAAAGCAGGAGTCGGGTTCTGCACCTTGCTCAGGAGCTTCCCGATGAAATGTCGTGCTCCCCAGGCTCCGCACCTCAAAGCCCCGAACTTCTGCGATCCAGTCAACCATGAGCTCAATGCAACGATTTGGCGATTCATGGGTGGGCAACGGACTCATTTCAATCTCCAGACACCCTCGGTCAAAGGCGAGCCGCATCCCCGTCTCGTTGTGTAGCGAGAGGTCTAAGAAGGTCTCAAATTTCACGCCTGAGAGAGTTCGTGTCATGACTCATTCCGAAAAGCTGGGTACTGCCCTACGCATTCTCAGGATACCATACAGGCCCATCCTGCTGTGCTAGAGCCCGAAGAGCGCCCGTAGCGCATCGTCACCCGGCTGGCGACCGTACTCACAGACGCGGAAGGCTTCGGCGTGGTGGCATGCGCCGCCGTTAATGCGAGCACCGGCGGATCTCTCCGCACGGTAGGCACCACGCCCCTCGACAATGCTTCGGACGCGGGCGCGGCGGCCTTCGTCGTCGCTCGGAACTTCGTGGAGCACTCCGGCGTTGTAGGGGAGCCACTCAAAAAACTGCGAGGCGTGCGCACAGACCATCTCGGTTTTCTCGTTTAAGCAGTCGTCTATCGGGACTTGAATCTCGGCGACAAAGGGCTGAATGTCCTTGAAATTATCGTACCAGTAAGCAAAGACGGGCATACGGTCTAAGTGGTGGGTATCGGGGCACATCAGCGGGACGGTGAGCATGTAGGTTGCATCTAAGATGAGCTGAGCCGTGTAGCGATGATCGCGGTGGTAGTCGAGCGGGCGATTAAAAATCACCAGATCGGGGCCGCGTCCCGGCTCGCCAAAGCTACGAATACAGCGCACCATCGCCTCGGTGCTGGGCTTGTCTACATAGACCTCCCCATCGTGGATGCCTAGTGTCTCATAGGTTGCCCCGATCACTGCCGCCGCCTCTTGCGCCTCGATCAGCCGCCGCGCCGCGAGGCTCTCGGGATCGGCTTTGTACTCGTCGGCGAAGTGTCCTTTATCGCCGTTGGTCACGGAGACGAACTTAACCGAGTCGCCCCGCCGCCGCAGCCGGGTCGCGAGTCCGCCCACATTGAGCTCGTTATCGTCGGGATGCGCCCCAATACAGAGAATATGATACATACGCTATTGTAGCCGGTTTAACGCTTGAGCGGCGGCGGCTCCACAGGGAGGCTCTCGACATCGGGCCACTGCGTATGCCACTGGGTTGCCTGCTCGTAGGCAAAGGCGAGGCGCAGAACCGCATCCTCTCGGAAGAGATTGCCGGTGAACTCGATAGAGATCGGCAGGCCGCGCTCGCTCTTGCCACAGCGGGTGAGAAGAGTCGGCTGGCCGGTGAGGTTGGTGTAGGTAATGCTAGGCGCACTGCCCGCCGGTGTCACGTAGACATCCACGTCGCTCAGTGCGCCAACCATTTCTTTCTGCAAGTGCCGCCGCAGGCGCTGGCCCTGCAAGTAGTCCGCAGCGGGAATCAGTGCGCCCTCGCGAAACGTATTGGGCCAGGAGCTATTGCCCTGCTGCACCAGCTCGCGCAGCCCCCCAGACGCCGCTAGCTCGGCGAACGCCGCTGCCCCCTCGGCATGGATCGTGAGACCGGGCAGCGCGGCGTAGGCAGGGTCGGACTTGGGAAACCGAACAGGCTTAGGAGTCACGCCCAGCCCGCGTAGCACTGTCAGCACTTCTTTCTGCGCTCCACTGGCTCGCTCAAAGCCCGCCTCATCGAAGCCGACTCGCAGGCCCGAGAGCTTACTCTCCGGCTTCCAGGTAAACGGAATATTCTCCAGCACGCTGTCATCCAGGCCATCAGGGCCGTGAATGGCGGCGAAGACGAGGGCGCAGTCTTCAACACTCCTACAGATCGGGCCGACCTTATCCATGGTCCAGGAGAGCGCCATCGCGCCGTGGCGCGAAACGCGGCCAAAGCTGGGGCGCAGACCGGTTGCACCGCACTCGCGGCTGGGCGAGACAATACTGCCGTAGGTCTCGGTGCCCAGTGCAAAGCCCACGAGCCCCGCCGCCACCGCGCTCGCCGAGCCCGCCGATGACCCCGACGAGCCACGGGTGACATCCCATGGGTTGCGCGTGATTCCGCCAAACCACACATCACCCATCGCCAGCTCCCCCATCGAGAACTTGGCACACAGCACCGCTCCCGCATCGCGCAGGCGCACCGCCACAGTGGCATCCAGACCGACCAGTACCTGGTTTTTATAGGGCGGCGCACCAAATGTGGTGCGGGTGCCCTTGACAAAAAATAAGTCTTTTAGCCCATAGGGAATCCCATGGAGCGGCCCGCGCCACTTCCCCGCCGCCAGCTCTTTGTCCGCCGCCTCGGCTTGCTCTCGCGCTGTCTCCTCCAGCAAGGAAACGACGCAGAGTAGGCGCGGCCCGTAGGTCTTGAGGCGCTCCAGATACATCTCGGTGAGCTGGCGCGATGTGATTTTTTTGCTGACCAAGAGCTTGGTGAGTGTCGCGACGCTCGCAAAAGCCAGGCTCTTCACGTCGCCGCTAAACGTGGGCATCTTGCTCTTCGAGAGCTTCACTTCACTCTTGCCTGTAGGGAGCGTCACCCCCGCGATCACGGGATTGAAGTGAAACGCGGGTGGCAGATTTCCGATCAGTGGGCTGGTTCGTACCGCCTTTAAGTTCTTCTGAAACTCCGCCATCCGACTGAGTAGCTGTGTCCGCTCCACCTCCGTCGTCTCCCGCCCGATGAGCTTATCGGCGGCAAGCAGATCGCTCTCGGTAAGTTTTTCACTTTTCATCGGCTCCTGAGCCTGCGTTTCACCCACAATAGCCCCCACAGTTGCCACGGCGGCGCCGGTCACCATCTCTCGCCGACTTATTTTTTTCATGCCGCATTTTAGCACGCGGGCAAGAGCTTGCGATATTGCTCTCGTCAGTGGTTGCAAAGCCACCAGGCACAGAGATAGTGCGGTGTAGCGCAGCGGCAGCGCGACGGCCTCATAAGCCGAAGGTCATGGGTTCGAGTCCCATCACCGCGCCTTGGTGTGTTTGTGGAGGTGTAGCTCAGTCGGTAGAGCGGGAGTCTGAAGAGCTCCGCGTCGCAGGTTCGAACCCTGCCGCCGCCATTTGGGTTTGTGTAGGAGCGTAGCTCAGTGGTAGAGCAGGAAACCCCGTTTCCGTTTTTTGTCTGGAAGTGATTCCGGGCCGTAGGTGACGGTTATCGATTATTACTCGCCTGGTCGTGGGTTCGAGTCCCACCGCTCCTGTGTCAAAAAATAATAGAATTTTAGAACGGGCCGTAGCAGAAGAGTTATCAGCGTATCTTGCGTATAGCTCAGTGGTAGAGCGCCAACTGCATAAGTTGGAGGAGAGGGTTCGATTCCCTATTCTCTCCTGCGCCCCTTGCCCGTTCAACTAAGTCTTAGGGGTGTGGCGCAACTGGTAGCGCAGTGGATTCCAAATCCAAAGGTTGCAGGTTCGAGCCCTGTCACCCCTGTTTTATCGCCCCCATGAACGGGGGCGTCTTATTGTCCTTGTTCCTCGGACACAAAGGGCGTGCCGCCCATACCCGACTCTACTCGGCATGGCCCGTAGGGCCTTCGTGTCGCGAAGCGACAATAAGACGCCTCCGTTCATGGGGGCGATTTACGCGAGGAGAAAACGAAAATGAGCTACTTAAAGAACACACTCAACAAGAACATTACGCCGCAGAACCAGCCGATTCCGGGCACGACTCAAGTCAAAAACTCGGCGGGAGGTTACAGCTTCCCGGTGGACAACTGGACACGGCTGGAGCGCTTCTTGGTGCTGGGTTCCGAGGGCGGCTCGTACTACGCGACGCAGCAGAAGCTAACGGCGGAGAACGCCAAGGCGGTTCAGGCGTGCGTGAAGGCCGACGGTCTCCGGGCTGTGAAAATTATCGCGCAGATCTCGGATGCGGGCCGTGCGCCCAAGAACGATCCCGCGATCTTTGCGCTGGCTATTGCGGCTGCCGAGGGCGATGATAAGACACGTGCGGCGGCGCTGGCGGCACTGCCGACGGTCTGCCGCACGGGGACGCATCTGTTCCACTTCGCGCAGTTTGTGGACGGCATGCGC
>NZ_JAYUPA010000517.1:0-13347 GCF_043760365.1 Armatimonas sp. | reverse complement strand
GTCTCGCTAGTTTCCTGCCCAGGTGGTGAAATGGTAGACACGCCAGTTTCAGGTACTGGTGCCGCAAGGTGTGGGGGTTCGAGTCCCCCCTTGGGCATAAAAAGCCCGGCCTCCTCAAGGCCGGGCTTTTTTGTTGCTCACCCACCCCACTTTTTCCAGACGGTCACGGGGCCGAAGGCTTTCTGAAGTGCGGGGAGAAACTGCTTAGCATCTCCCACAATGACGAATCGCGCTTGATCGGGGGCGAGGGCTTGTGCCGCGAAAGTGCGCACTTGCGCCTCCGTGAGCGTGGGGATCGCGGCCAGGAGGCTGCCGAACTCACTCAGGGGCAGACCGAGGCTGAGGTGGCTGGAGAGCGCCCCGGCGAGGCCACTACCGGTCTCCATCGCGCGGGTGGCGGGGCCCAGCAGTGTGGACTTACGCGCCACAAGCTCAGAGTCGTCAATCGGAACCGTGGCGAGGGTCTTGAGCGCGTCGAGAAAGAGTGTCGCCACTTCTGCCGCCGACTCGTTCTTAGTCTGGCAGGAGAGCTGGAAGAGCCCGGCGTAGCGCCGCGCTCCGAGCCCGCTGCCCGCGCCGTAGGAGAGCCCCCGCTCGATGCGCACCGCTCGGTTCACTCTTGAGGAGTATCCCCCGCCTAAAATCGCATTGGCGACCTCACCTACCGCATAGCGTACATCGTCGCGGCGCAGGCTGGGAAGCGCGAGAAGCACGGCGGCCTGGCCTGCATCGGGCTTGTCGAGCACCACCACTTTGGGCACACTCTGGAAGGCAACTTTAGGGATCGGAAGCGGGAGCACACGCGCTTGCCAGCCCCCAAAGTGCTTCTGCGCCAGGGCAAGCGCCGCTGCTGCCGTCAGATCACCCGTGACGATCAGTGTTGCACGACTTGGGGTGAAGACCCGCTGCCAGTACGTATGGATATCGGTACGTGTCAGTTTTGCCAGAGTGCTTGGCAAGCCTCCCAGACGACTGCCGTAGCCACTCTGCCCAAAAAACAAGCGCTGCGCAATCCCCCGCGCCAGAGTCGAGGGCTCCTCCAGCGCCTGCGTTACATCGTCTATTGCCTCGGCTCGGGCACGGGCAACCTCCACGCTTGCAAACGCAGGCTTCTGCACGACCTCGGCCAGAAGCGAGAGCGCCGCCAGCGCATTGCCCTGCGGAACCGTGATCCCCACCGAGAGGCTATCCCAGTCTGCCGAGGCCCCCAGTGAGCCGCCCAGCGACTCCGCCTGGGCCGCAATCTGTGAGGCACTCTTGCCCGTGCTCGTCCCCCGCGTGAGTAGCGTCGCCGTCAGAGTCGCCAAGCCCGCCTTGGGAACTCCCACAACTGCTCCACCGCCCGGAACGACGAGATCCAGTGTCACTAAGCCCGATCCAGGCCGCGCGGCATGCACCACACGGAGGCCATTTGCCAGCGTCCGATCCGTAAAGCTCGGCAGGCGTACCGGACGTGGACTCGCGGGTACCGGCGCTTGCTCTTCGGGAGGAGCTGCCGTCTCTTTCGGAACTGTTTTCTTGGGCGAGATCGGAACCGGAGGCGCTTGCCCCGTGGTGTAGCGAATCAAAAGTGAGTTGGCTTCGGTCAGGTAGAGCTTCGCCACGCGCTGAATGTCTGCCGCCGTGACAGCAAGTAGCGCCACAAGGCGAGTGTTGACTTTCTCCGCCCCCCCGAGCAAGACCTCCGCGTTGCCTAGCGCTCCTGAAATCCCCTCGGCGGTCTCTTTTTGATTCAGCACACCCACCAGAAGCTGTGTTCGAACCCGTGACAGCTCCGCCGCGCTGACAGGCTGCCGTTTAGTCTTCTCCAGCTCCGCCAGAGTCGCTTTGAGCAAGGCATCTAGGCTCTTGCCGCCCGCCGTGACGCACTTCACTGTGAACATTCCCGCATCCGTGCGCAGATCGGCGCCGGTGCTGGCATCGGAGGCGAGCTGCTGTTTGTAGATCAGGCTCTGGTGAAAACGCGCCGCCTCACCGCCGGAAAGAATGGAGTCGAGAATCTGGAGTGCCGGGGCATCTTTGTGTCGCTGGTCGGGGACTAAATAACTAAGGGCAAAGGCGGGCAGGGGCACACTGGGGCCGTGGATGTCCAGCCGCCGCGCCGCTTTTCGGGCGGGTTCTTTCACACTCACACGCGGAATCGCGCTCTCGGGGCGGGTGATTTTCCCAAAGTAGCGCTCCACCCAGGCATCACACTGCGCCGGGTCAAAGTCGCCCGCGACCACTAAGACGGCGTTGTCGGGCCGGTAAAAAGTGGTGTGAAAGGCGCGGACATCCTCCAGAGTGGCCGCGTCCAGCTCCGCGATATTTCCGATCACGGGCCGCTTGTAGGGATGCGCCGCCCATGAGCGCCCCTCCAGCGCGTCGTCCAGCCGACCGTACGGATCGGCAAGCACACCCTGCCGGTACTCCTCTTTAACCACATCGCGCTCGGAGAAGAAGTTACTCTCGTCCACCTGCAAGCTCGCCATCCGGTCGGCCTCTGCCCAGAGAAGGCGCTCTAAGTGATTGGAAGGCACGACTTCGTGGTAGACCGTCACATCCGGCGTCGTGTAGGCATTGTTCTCCCCGCCGACATCCTCGGTAAATCTATCGAGCTGCTCATCGGGCATATTACGGCTTCTCTTGAACATCAGGTGCTCAAAGAGATGCGCAAACCCGGACTTGCCCACGGGGTCGTCTTTAGCCCCCACTTTGTACCAGACCTGAATGGCCACGGTCGGGCTTTTATGGCTCTCATGGGTCAGAACCACTAAGCCGTTGGCCAGCACACGGCGACGATAGCCAATGGGGGAGGGAAGCATAGGTGAAGTTTACCTGAAACGCTCAGGCTTCTGAAGCCCTCGGCGAACCAACAACATGTCCCGATCCACCAATCGCCCCCTACCGCAGAAACGCCTCAGTCAAGCCCGCATCTATGGGAAGCGACTGGCCCGTGGTCAGCGGTAGGCGGCTTGGCGAGGCGAGCAGAAACACGGCCTCGGCGACGGCCTCGGGGGTGACGCGTTTTTTGAGGAGTGTGCGCTGGGCATAGAACCCGGCGAGTTTTTCGCGGAGTGCCTCAGTTTCCTCGCTCTCCTCGAAGGCGATCCCGTACTTGGCAAGCGAGGTCAGAACCCGGTCGCGGGGAAACTGATGGCTCCCGGAGACCACCGACGCGGGGGAGACGCCATTCACGCGAATCCCGCTGGGGCCACCGACGACGGCGAGTTCCCGCACGAGATGATTGAGCGCAGCCTTGCTGGCATCGTAGGCAAAGCTGCCCTGCTTGGCGACCACGCCATTAGCCGACGAGATCAGCACCACTTGCCCGCCCCTTGCCTGCTCGCGCATCACTTGCATCGCTTCGTCGGCGGCGAGGTAGCTGCCCAGCGTGTTGACATCGAACGTGGTGCGCCACTGCGCCTCAGTAACGCGACCTGTGTCGTCGGGCGAGAAGATCACGGCGGCAACGGCGACGAGCGTGTCAATTCCTCCATAAGCCAGCACCGCCGCGTCCATCGCCGCCCGCACGGAAGCTCTGTCGGTGATATTGCACTCCACAGCCACCGCCTGCTCGCCATGCGCCGCCGCCGTCTCCTGCGCCAGCGCGAGATTGATGTCCGCACAGACAACACAGGCTCCGTCTTTGACCAACCGATTCACCACCGCTCGCCCGATCCCACTGCCGGTTCCCACCACCACTGCCACCTGCCGCGCCAGCTCTTTCTCTGGCGGCATGCGCCTAAGCTTCGCTTCTTCCAGCAGCCAGTACTCGATCCCAAACGCCTCGCGCGGCGTGAGAGAGACGTAGTTTTCCGTACCAGGCCCCATGCTCGTCGCGCCTGCCATCACATGAATGGCGTTGGTGTAGAACTCGCCGGTGATCCGCGCCTCGGGCTTGTTCTTGCCAAAGCTGAGCATCCCAACTCCCGGAATCAGCACCACACTCGGCTCGGCGCTTCTGAGAGCGGGCGAGTCGGGCTCTTTATTGGCTTCGTAGTAGGCGGTGTAGTCCGCGCGGTAGCCGGGGAGCGCGGCCATAACTACGCTCCTCAAGTCTTCTACCGTGCCCTCTTTGGCATCCCAGCTCACAAACAGCGGCTTGACTTTCGTGCGCACAAAGTGATCCGGGCAGCTCGTGCCTTTCTCCGCTAGCACCGCCGCATCGGCAGAGTTTACAAAGCGCAGTACAGCATCGGAGTCCGAGAAGTGGGCAAGATTATGGCCCCGAAGTATGGGTAGGACAAAGCGTGCTAGCGCACGCCGATCCGTGCGTGTCTGTGTGACTTGCCCGCCAAAGAGTGTTGCCTCGTTGATATGCTTCAGCACAAACTGCCCAATCAGATCTAGCACCCGCAGCGTATTGAGATAGCTAGCTTTAGCATCGTCGCCCCAAGTGAAGATCCCGTGCGAGCCTAAAATAATCCCATCACAATCAGGGTTCTGCGCCATGGCTTTCTCCAGCCACAAGCCCAGCTCGAAGCCGGGGCGCTTCCAGGGAAGCCAGACCAGATGCAGGCCCGTCTCGGCGCGGAGTTTTTCGAGCAGCTCGGGGCCGTTGGCGGACGCGGCGAGCGCAATCGCCCAGTCCGGGTGCAGATGGTCCACGTGGCGAAACGGCAAGAATGCATGGAGCGGCGTGTCAATCGAAGCCGCACGCGGATTGGTTCCAAAAACACACAGCGGATAGATATCCACGATCTCGTCTTCAAAGGCATTGCCCCGGTAGCGCTTCTTCAGCGCCTCCAATTTGTCCTGGTAGAGCGTTGCGAAGCCGTCGCGCTTGATGGTGCCCAGGTCGCCCCCGGAGCCTTTCACCCAGAGAACCGTCGCCATTTCTCCCGTCACCGGGTCGGGCATCGGGATTTTCGCGCTGGTGTTTCCCCCGCCAAAATTAGTGAGGCGTGGGTCGGAGCCCAGTAAGTTGGAGCGGTAGCGCAGTAGCTCGGGCTCGTCTAGTGTTGCTGCAAAAGAGTCGTCCCAGAGATTGGTGAGAAGTGTCAGAGTCATGGAGGCATTCTACCTAAAAAAGCAAAAACGCCCCCCACGCACGTAGCGCAAGGGGCGTTTGAGAGAGATCACTTCTTCGTCGGGGTAGTTGCGGTCTGTCGAGCAGCGTCGGCAGCATCACGCTTTTGCTTCTCTACATCTACCTTGCCTTGCTTCTGCCCGGCCTTCTTGTTGACCGACTTAGGGGATTTATCGCCCATAGGATTCACCTGGAACCTTTCGCCCACCGGCCACCTTTGGCATTCGAGGGGACGGCTCAGTATATCCCCAATCGTAAAGTATCCGTTCTAAATTATCAGCCGGTGTCGGAGTTCTGGAGAAAGTGCGCCACTTCGATAAAGTACGCCCTCAGTGCAGATGTCACGGGAGCAACGGCGGGGGTCGCCACAAGCGCGGCCTCCATGTGCTTCAGCCAGGCATCCCGCGCTGCAGGGCCAATTTTAAAGGGCTGGTGGCGCATTCGTAGCCGAGGATGACCGCGCTTGTGGGCATAGAGAGCGGGGCCGCCGAAGTACTGGATTAAAAATAAAGCCAGGTTTTCACGCTCCTCTTTCAGATCGCTCTGTGCCGGGTACATCGGTCGCAGGAGCGCATCCTCGGCGACACCGTCGTAGAACGCATCTACCAGCGCCGCGAAGGCTTCCGGCGCACCGCCATCTGTCCCGCCTAGCTTCTCCCAAGCACTCTGGTTCTCTATCAGCTCCTGCGCCATCTTGCCGCTATTGTACCGGGTCAGCTGGGCAAGTTAGAGCCGACGGTACTTTTTTTCGGACGCCGTCTACCAGCAAGTCTTTAGATACCGCAGGCTCTCACGGGCGATGGTTGGCATTAGGAAGCGGAATTTCTGGGTAGCGTTACGCTTCCACGAGTTCCACCCTCAACCGCTTCCCCAGCACCCGAGCAGCCCGATCCAATGTTTGCAGAGTCACGGATCTATTTTGCGGGTCAAGTAAGCGATCCAAGGCAGGGCGGCTTGTGTGCATCTGCTCCGCCATCTTGGTTTTACTCAAGCGGCGCAGGGTCATTTCTTGTCGGATTTGGAAAGCAATCACCCGTTTAGTGGCAATAGCCGCCGCCTCATCAAGCAGTCCCTCATTCGCAAGGAATTCATCAAAATCACTACCGATATATTTATTTTTCATCTTCGTCTTGTTTGAATTTCGAGAGCCTTTGACGGGCTACCCTTAGATCGTTTGCAGGTGTCTTTTGAGATTTTTTGACGAAACCATGTAGCAAGACCATGCTACTGTCAACTATAGTGAACAGAACACGAGCGATACCATTAGGCACATCACAACGTATCTCCCAGAGATCAGTCTCAATTTTCCGAATCAGTGGCATTCCAAGCGGCCACCCGAACTGTACCGTCTTAATATCTGCGCCGATAGCTTTTCGTGCCGCAACATCTAATCCTATGAGCCACTCACGAACCGGCTCATTACTCTGTTCAGTTCGAAAAAACTGAACAGTTAGAATAATTTCTGATTTCATACCGCCGTATCCTTTTTGGTTTACTTCTAGCCCCTGCAATAAAATTAATCTAATATAAGAATTTTCTAATTTGCAATGAGCTAGTTTTCACGATGGAGGAAATTCCCCTCACAAACCAATCTTGATCGTACCATTTTTGGAACATACTTGCAAGTCTTTTTCTTTACTGCCCCAGCACTCCCGCAGATACCGCAGGCTCTCACGCGCGATAGTCTCTGGATCGGGGCTGTAGTCGAAGACCTCGGTCGAGACATAGCCAGAGAAACTCGTCTCTTTCAGTGCGGCGGCGAGAGGCTTGAAGTCAATGTCGCCAAAGCCCGGCCCGCGCCGGTTGGCGTCGTTGGCGTGGACATGCACAGTGCGTGCGCCAAACTCGCGACAGAGCGCGGCGGGTGCGTCTAAACCCTCTGAGCACATACTTTTTACGTCCAGCATCATCCGAATCGCCGGGTGGTTCACCGCCTCAACCATCTTCCAGGCATCGGCCTGTGTGAGCAAAAAATCAGCCTCGGGGCCGGGAAGCGCCTCCGGGCAGAGCACCGCGTTACAAGCCGTTAGACTCTCCGTGAGGGCGGCGAGCGTCTCCGCCATGCGCTGCCACGCCCCGGCTTCGTCGCCGTTCTCGATGGTGCGAGCCTTGGGGGAACCCAGAACCAGCACAGGAGCGCCGACATCACCCGCAAAATCAACCAGCGCCTTGAGATAGTCCAGCGTTTTCTGGCGCAGCACGGAGTCCGTCGTGTGCAAGTGTAGCCCCGGCGGCGAGACTAAAAGCCAGTGCAGCCCGACAATCTCAAGGCCACTGTCGGCGGCAATGCGCTTGATCTCGGCTCTCTGGCTCGCCGAGACAGTGCGTATATCAGGAGCAAACGTAAAGGGAGCCAGCTCGACACCATCGTAGCCCGTTTTAGCAAGAAAAGCACAGATGTGCGCCCAGCTCCATGGGTCAGGAGCGTTGAGGGGAGCGAAGGTCTCATTGCAGATCGCAAACTTCTGAGCAGCCATACCGATTTTATACCAGTGATTTTTATTCGGGGCTATTGAAACTCGGAGTAAACAAGCTTAAAATCAACCAGTAGCGCGGCAGCGTGGAGGATACCAATGGGACGGCGAAGTTTTCTGGGAATCGGCGGAGCGGGCTTGGGCCAGGTAAAGCCAGGAGCACGGGCCAAGCAAGTGCTCGTGATCTTCGAGCAGGGCGGTGTCTCGCACATAGACACCTGGGATCCCAAGCCCGATGCCCCCACCGAGCACTGTAGTCCCTTCAAAACAATAAAAACCAAGGCCGACGGGGTCTATGTCACGGAGCTTCTGGCACACACTGCGAAGCTGATGGACAAGCTCGCCATTGTTCGGTGCATGACGCAGCCAACTCCCGGGATCGGGAACTCGCACCCCAAGGGCTCGCAGTATATCTACTCTGGGGAAGCGCCCGGCGGCCCGGTGGAGATGCCCGATATCGGCTCGATTGTGGCGCAGCGCCTTGGCACCAAAGCCCCGTATCTCCCCTCGCATATTCTCCTGCCCGGCACCGACGAGCAAGCGGATGCGTCGCGCATTGGGTTCATGCCGCCAGGCTACACCGCGTTTAAAACCGGCGGCAGCCCCGCCGACCCAAAATGGCAGGTGCCAAATCTAGGGCTCCTGGCCGGGATTGATGAGCGGCGCTTTAAAGACCGGCAGAACTTACTCTCGGCCCTGGATGTCGGCTATGTGCACGGCAGTGCCCCCAAAGATATTGAGGCGATGCAAGCGCTCATGCACCAGGCCACCGATATGCTCACCAACCCACTGACCCGGAAAGCCTTTGATCTGGGCAACGAACCTGCAAAAGTGCGCGAGCGCTACGGCAGCGGGCACCGGGGGCAGTGCTATTTATTGGGCCGAAAGCTGATCGAGGCGGGCGTTCGCTACGTGACCGTGGATGTCCGCGAGCCAATGAACTCCTATGTCAATGGCAGTCAGGTGCGCTACGACGGGGGCAGCAATATGAACTGGGATCACCACGATGGAATCTACTCCAAAACCCACACCAATAATATTCCTGGTGGTGGCGCGGGCGCGGGGCGCTGGGGAATCCATACCTGGCCGATGATGGGCTCGACCGACCAAGCGTTCTCGGCCTTGATTGAGGATCTAGACCAGCGTGGCCTACTCGCCGAGACGCTGGTCTGCTTCGTCACCGAGTTCGGGCGCACGCCGCGCATCAACGAGCGCCAGGGCCGCGACCACTGGACCCACGCCTTTAGCTTCGCCTTCGCCGGAGCGGGCGTTCCCGGCGGCACTGTCATCGGCTCCACGGACCGCGACGGGGGCTTTATCACCAGCCCCATGGCCTACACGCTGGAAGACTACGCCGCCACGATCTACGAAAAGCTTGGCATTGATCGCCACAAGCCAATCTACACCCCCCAAGGCCGCCCCGTTCCCATCGCCGCCAAGGGCAAGCCCATCCCGGAGCTATTTTGAACCCACCCGGCTACTCGCAGAACCCACCCGGGTACTCGCACGGCTCGCATCCACCCTCCCTTTTGCAAAGGAGGGTTTAGGAGTAAAAATGAGAACTGAATCGCCACATGAAATCAATACCAAACCCTCCCCGCCCCTCCTTCGTAGAGGGAGGGTGCCGAAGCGAGGAACGAGCGAAGGCGGGTGGGTTCTGGCGGGTTTAGCCATGCTCCCCACTCTTGCCCACGCGCAAGAGCGCATCGTTGTCACGCCGCCGTCGGTGAGCCTTTCGAGTGCGCGGGATGCGCGGCAAGTGGTGGTGACGGGCTTCTTTGGCGGTACGGCGCGCGACCTGACGGAGAAGGCCACACTAACTACAGGGAATCCTAAAGTGGCGCGGCTAGTCGGGCTGTCTAAGATTGCTGTTGTGGGTGATGGCAAGACGAATATCACCGTGAGCGTGGCGGGCAAGCGTTTTGTCATTCCTGTCACCGTGAGCGGCGCGAAGAAGCCCGATCCGGTGCGCTTTGCGTTTGAAGCGGTTCCGATTCTGACCAAGCAAGGCTGTGCGAGCGGCTCGTGTCATGGTTCACCGCACGGCAAAGGCGGGTTCTCGCTCTCACTGTTTGGCTACGAGCCCAAGATTGACCGGATCGCACTGACGCGTGATGGCTTCAGCCGCCGGGTGAACACGCTGGAGCCCGCCGAGAGCTTGATTCTCAAGAAGCCGACACTCGCGATTCCCCATGTCGGGGGCAAGCGGCTCCGGGTCGGGGATGCGCGGTACACGACCCTGAATCAGTGGATTGCGGAGGGCGCGGAAGTGGGGATTCCTCAGGCCAGTGTGATCAAGATCGAAGTGACGCCAGGCGGACGGCGCGTGCTGGAAGCCCCCTATAAGAACCAGCAGCTCAGCGTGATCGCGGAGTTTACCGATGGTACCCAGCGCGATGTGACGGCACTGGCGACCTACGAAACATCGCACCCGAGCGTCGCCAGCGTCGATGCCGACGGTAAGATCACAGGCAAGAGTCGGGGCTTTGCCGCCGTGTCGGTGCGCTACTTAGATAAAGTCCAGGCGCTAGACTTGACCGTGGTTGAGCCGCGAAAAGCCTTTGCCTGGAAGCCGCAGCCCGAGAACAATCCGATTGATGCGCTCGTCAATGCACGCCTCCAGCAGCTCCAGTGCCTACCTGCGAGAACCTGCTCGGATACAGAGTTTCTGCGCCGCGTCTCGCTGGATCTGACCGGGCTGCTGCCAAGCATTACTCTCACTCGCGCGTTTCTCGCCGATAAAGTGCCGGGTAAGCGCGGCAAGCTCATTGACGGCCTGCTCGCCTCTGAGGAGTTCGCACGCTTCTGGGCGCTGAAAAAAGCGGACTTGATGCGCGTCTCACCACGGCACTTAACGCCAGAGCAGGCGGGGCGCTTCTCCCGCTGGCTGGTAGATGCCACACGAGAGAACCTCCCCTACGACAAGCTCGCCAATGCGATTCTGACGGCCACCGGAAGCACCGAGCAGTCGCCCGCGGCGAGTTATTTCCTCGCCATCCCGACCCCTGAGGAGCGCACCGAGCTCACGGCGCAGGTGTTTCTAGGCTCGCGGATTGAGTGCGCCAAGTGCCATAATCACCCGTTTGAGAACTGGACAATGCGCGATTACTACAAGATCGCTGCTGTTTTTGCACGCACGGAGGCGAAGAAGAACAAGATCACGCTGGCGACAACGGGCGAGGTGAAGCACCCCACGACAGGCGAGAATATGGAGCCCTGGGCGAAAACAAGCTCCCCGACAGAAGACCGCCGCACGGCGTTCGCAAGCTGGCTGACCACGCCACAGAACCCGTTTTTTGCCCGCGTCGAGGCCAATCGCATCTGGGCGGAGCTAACAGGGCGGGGCATCGTTGAGCCCGTGGATGATTTTCGCTCGTCGAACCCGCCGAGCAACCCGCAGCTTCTCGACTGGCTCACTCAAGAGTTCGTCAAATCTGGCTTCGACCGCAAAAAACTGATTCGCCTGATCTGCCAGAGCCAGACCTACCAGCGCGTGGCCGTTGCCCCCAGCGCCGCCGATGAGACACTGTTCTCCCACGCCAAAGTGCGGCTCTTAACGGCGGAGCAGCTCCAAGATGCCATCGGGGCCACAACCGGCACGCTCGCTCTGGCAAGCTCTTTGCCTGGTCAGCTTGCTGCCCTAGGCATGCAGCTTGTTCAGCAAGACGCCGCGCTAGAGACCGAGTATCCAAGCTGGCTCGCCACACATACCGAGCGCGTGAAGACACTGCCTCTCTGGCAAAGCACCTGGCAAGACTCCGGCATGCCACGGACAGAGATTCACGAGGGCCTGGAGTACCACTTTGAGGAAACCGAGCGCCAGACACGTGCACTCACTCGGACGATCCACTCCGACACGGCGCGGACTGTTTCTGTGCGGCTTAAAATCAGCGATCAGGGTAAGCTCGAACTCAACGGAAAAGCCATCGGCGGCAATCTTAAAAAAGACTCTCCGATCACTCTGGAGCTCATTCCCGGCGAGAATAAAATCACCCTGAGGCTCACTGGCGATAATCTCTTCTTCTCCTGGAAGCTCAACGAGAGCACCGGTGATCTCTCCAGCCCGCTGATCGAGGCGCTTCGGTCGGGCGACGCGGTGCCGATTCATGCGTTCTATCTTGCCGGCGACTCCAAGCGCACGGAGCTACTTCGGCAAATATCAGTGCTTGAGGATCGGGTTGCCTACGCCACGCAGCGCCCGTGGCCGGAGCAGACTGCGTTTACGAAAACCTTTGGTCAGCCCGCGCGGGAGACAGCCTGCACCTGCGAGCGCCGCCAGACCCCGACACTTCTGCAAGCGCTGGAGCTGCTCAATGGCAAGACATCCTACGAGAGTGTCGCGAGGGGGGCCGCGCGCTACGCCAATCTTACAGACGCGCAGCTTATTGAGGATCTCTATCTCATAGCTCTGAGCCGCTTTCCTAGTGAAAGAGAGCGCACTATCGCCAGCGCATTTCTCAAGCGCCCCGAACAAAACAGAGCCGCTGCCGTGACGGACTTACTCTGGACAGTGGTCAATACACAGGAGTTTCTGTTTCAAAAATGAAAAACGTTTTTCGCCCCGATAAACCGGGGCGTCTTATTGTCGCTACGCGACACCAAGGGCGTGCCGCCCATACGGAGTTTATTTGGTATGGCCCGAAGTGGCCTTCGTGTCCGAGGCACGAGGACAATAAGACGCCCTGGTTCATCGGGGCGAGTACAATCGGGGCGATTCTTATGGGAATTATCCTCGCCCTCCCGGCGCTTGCCCATGCCCAACCCGTGAGCTTCTCCAAAGAGATCGCCCCGATTATCCAGCGACGCTGCGTCGGCTGCCACGGCGAGCGCACGAATCTGGGCGAGTGGCGGGCGCACACCTTCGCCGCGCTTCTCAAACCCGGCGCGTCGGGCAGAGCGATGATCGTGCCTGGAAAGCCCGAGGCGTCCGAGCTGTACCGGCGCATTCTCACCAAAGACGAAGACACACGCATGCCCAAATCAGACGATGCTTTGGATGCCCGGCAGCTCTCTTTGGTGAAGCGCTGGATCACGGAAGGCGCGAAGTTCGACGGCGCAACTAAGACAGCGTCGCTGAAAACGCTTCTCGGGCCACGGATGCACCCAGCAGCTCCGACGGCGTATAGAGCGCCGGTGCCCGTGCTCGCGCTAGCTTTTATGCCGGGCGGAAAAATACTCGCCGTTGGGGGCTACAATGAAGTGACACTCTGGGATGTAGAAACGGGCAAGCTACTGCGCCGCATCGGGGGCTTGCCGCAGCGCATCCAGAGCCTGCAAGTTAGCCGCGAGGGTAAGACACTCTTAGTGGGCGGCGGGATTCCAGGAGAGTACGGTGAAGTGGCGCTCGTCGAGCTGGCAACGGGCAAGCGACGAGTCTTAGATACATTCGGGGATTTGGTGCTCACGGCGCGCTTCAACGCCGATGAAACGCGTGTCGCGGCGGGCGGTGCGGAGGCGAGTGTGCGCTGCTACTCCATTAAAGACGGCGAGCGGCTCTGGAGCATGAGTGTGCATGCGGACTGGGTGACCTCGGTGGCGTTTAGCGGCGATAGCAAGTTCGTCGCCTCCGCCAGCCGGGACCACACCGTAAAAGTCTACGAAGCCGACGGGACGCTCTACACGACCTACAGTGGGCACAACCGGCAGATTGGGCAGTACAAAGGCCAAGCTCCGGTCTACGGAGTGAGCTTCGTGGGCGACACGGCGCTCTCGGTAGGCGGGAGCAAGTGGGTGCAGCAGTGGGAGCCCGAGAAAGCTAAGGCCGAGTCCGGCGATGCGGGCGATATGGAGGAGCGCTTTTTCAAGCAAGGCCATGCGCGCTTTTTGGCCCATAACTGCGAAAAAGAACTCTACCAGCTTTGC
>NZ_JAYUPA010000516.1:0-1608 GCF_043760365.1 Armatimonas sp. | reverse complement strand
TAGACTTTGTAGTCGTAGTAGGGCTTCAGAAAGACCGTCGCCACCACCCAGCGCCCAATGACCACCCCGAGCGTGAGCTGTACATAGGCCAGGCTGCGTTTTTCAAACCCCTCGCCCGGAGCGCCGAGAAATGTCGCGGCACTCGTCTCCGCCGCAATGATCGACGCCATCACGGCCCACCAAGGTATCTGCCGCCCACCCAGCGCAAAGTCCTTGAGATTCGTCTCCCGGCGGCCCATGGTGAGGCCAATGGCGGAGATCGCCACAAAGTAAAGTAGGATGATCGCGCCGTCTATGAAGAGTCCCATGAGCAGGATTATACCGGGAAGCGGGAACCGAAATGAGAAAAATCGGGTATCCTGACAGCACTATGGCTTTTGGTGGACAATCCCAGCAGCGCTGGGGAGACAACTCAATCAATGCCGCGGACTTTATCCGCGACTTTCAGCTCACGGACCTTGCGGGCCGCGTGTGCCACTCTTTCCCGACACGAGGCCGGAGCTGGATTCTCTTTGCCTTCTTCGGGCTAGACGGGCAGAGTGCCCAGACTCTCAAGACACTCCAAAAGCTCGCCGACGGCTACAAAGAAAGCGGGAAGTTAACCGTCTGGGGAATCTCGCAAGAGACCGATGAAACTCTCGTCCGGGCGTTTGCCGCAGAAAATAGCATCACGTTTCCTTTGATGCTCGACCATCATCTCTACCACTCCGGGCTCTACGGCATCCCCTACGCGCCCGCCGTGTTTCTGGTGGCGAGCGATGGGACGGTGCAGCGCAAGGCTCTGGGCCACAAGCCCACCGTTCTCAGCGATATGTCCAAGCGCTTCGCCGCTTTTGCAGAGCTCGCCGAGCCGGTCGAAATCTAGCAATGCCCACAAAGTTCGACCTCGGGGATGAGAGCCTGGATGTGCGTGCCAAGCCCGGCAAGGACATGCAGCTAAACACCTTCAAGGACTCACGGGATGCGGATCGCGTCCGCCAGACGATGCCTAGCACCCTGCTCTCGATGGCCTTCACCATCTGGTTCTACGCCTACCCAATGGGCTGGGGCTGGGCGGTCGCAGCGGGGCTGGTGTTTTCCATTTTCATCCATGAGTGCGGGCACGCGATTGCCGCGCGGCGCTACGGCCTGCCGTACATGGGCATGCGCTTCATTCCTCTGATCGGTGGGGTCGTCTTTCACCAGCGGGGCAATACGACAGTCACCGAGAACGCCTTTATCGGGATCATGGGGCCGGTCTTTGGGACGCTGGTCGCGATTACCTGCGCCACGATCTACCACTTCACCGGCGATTTCTTCTGGCTGCACGTGGCACAAATCAACTTCGTCATGAACGCCGCCAACCTACTCATCCCCGCACCGCCGCTCGACGGCCACTGGCTCGCTGCTGTGTTCTCTAAGAGATCCCGTGCCACCAAATCCCAAAAGCTCAAGTGGGCACTCGCCTGGGCCGGGCTAGGACTGTTTTTGCTGCTCGGGCCGTTCCTGCTCAAATTTCTGTAGGTACCCCTAGTACAGCCTGGCATAAATATTGATCACTTTATGCCGAGACAGAATTTGTGTCACAATGGAGGCAGCCCACCTCGACTTGAAGGATGACCCTATGCC
>NZ_JAYUPA010000515.1:0-1608 GCF_043760365.1 Armatimonas sp. | reverse complement strand
TGGGGGCTGATTCTCAGCGCCGCCGTGGGGCTGCTGCTGATCTACTTAGTGAACACGGGGCTTCAGTATGTCGTGAACTACTGGGGGCACGTGCTGGGCATCTCCATCGAAACCGAGATGCGGCGCAAGATCTTCGACCACCTACAAAAGCTCTCGTTCCGGTTCTTCGACAACCAGAAGACCGGACACTTAGTCGCGCGGATCACCAAAGACCTAGAGGAAGTCGGGGAGGTGGCGCACCACGGCCCCGAGGACGCCTTTATCGCCGTGATGACGTTTCTGGGCTCGTTTGGGCTGATGTTCACGCTCAATCCGACACTCGCGCTGATCACGGGGCTGGTCGTGCCGCCGATGACGTGGGTCTCGACGCGCTACGGGAGGGCGATGACGCTCAACATGCGGGCACTTTTTGGCCGTATCGGGGATTTTAATGCACGGATCGAGGAGAATGTGGGGGGAATGCGGGTGGTGCAGGCTTTTGCCAACGAGGACCACGAGCGCACGCTCTTTGCGAAAGACAACGAAGCCTACCGCGACACCAAGCTCGATGCCTACCGCCTGATGTCTAAGAGCATGTCACTGAGCTACATGACCATGCGTATTGTTCAGCTCTTTGTGATGATCGCCGGGGCGTTTTACGTTCTTCATGGCGAGCTGACGGTCGGCGGGTTTATGGGCTTTTTGCTGCTGGTCAATGTCTTCTTTCGCCCCGTCGAGAAGATCAACGCCGTGCTGGAGACCTACCCGAAGGGCATCGCGGGCTTCAAGCGCTACTCAGAATTACTGAACACCGCACCCGATATCGCCGACGCGCCGAATGCAAAAGCCATCGGGCACCTGACGGGCGAGATTCGCTTTGAGAGTGTCCGCTTTGGCTACGAAGCGCACAAGCTGGTGCTCGATAACATCAATCTCACGATCTTCCCCGGCGAGACAGTCGCCTTTGTTGGGCCGAGCGGCGCGGGCAAGACCACGATCTGCTCGCTGGTGCCTCGGTTCTACGAGCCGCTTTCGGGGCGCATCACCGTAGACGGCACGGATATTCGCGAGATGACGTTGGCGTCGCTGCGGCGCAATATCGGCATCGTGCAGCAAGATGTTTTTCTGTTTGCGGGGACGATCCGTGAGAATATTATCTACGGGCGGCTCGATGCCACCGACGAAGAAATTAAAGAAGCCGCGCGACGGGCGAGACTCAATGAGATGATCGCCCAGCTCCCCGACGGCCTCGATACTGTCATCGGTGAGCGCGGGGTGAAGCTCTCGGGCGGGCAGAAGCAGCGGCTCGCCATTGCGCGGATGTTTCTCAAAAATCCCCCGATTCTGATTCTCGACGAGGCCACGTCCGCGCTAGACACCGAGACCGAGCGCGCCATTCAAGCGTCGCTGGCCGAGCTCTCCGTGGGCCGCACCACTTTAGTGATCGCCCACCGCCTCGCCACGATCCAGAACGCCGATAGAATCGTGGTAGTGGATGAGACAGGAGTCGCGGAGCAAGGCCGCCACCAGGAGCTTGTCACGTCCGGTGGCATCTACCAGCGCCTCCACGAGGCACAGTTCCCAGGGCCATTCAGTTTTTGCATCCCGACCTCGTACGGCTCGGTCACC
>NZ_JAYUPA010000514.1:0-4517 GCF_043760365.1 Armatimonas sp. | reverse complement strand
AATCCGCAGGCGTGATGGTAGTGGACATCTGAACAAGCAAGTGCACGTGATCCGGCATCCCATTAAGCGCCACCACGATGCACCCCAGCTCCCGCACTTTTGCCTCCATCATTCGGTACAGTCGCCCCTCGATCTCCGGGGTCACAACATGAAGTTCCTCCGCCCCTATAACGGCTGGACTCTCCCCAATCTAACAAAATGCGGAAATTTTATTTTTGCCATTCCCCAACAAGGGTTTGTTCTATGCCGAGATTTTGCAAAATCCGGGCGACCACCGTATCAACCAGATCCTCGATGGTTTTAGGCTCGTGGTAGAACGCGGGGCTGGCGGGCAGAATCGTGGCCCCGGCTTCGGCGAGCTGGGTCATATTGCGCAGATGAATGAGATTCCAGGGCATCTCGCGGGGGACAAGAATCAGCTTGCGGCCCTCTTTAAGGCAGACATCGGCGGCGCGGGTGGTGAGGTCGTCGCTGATGCCGTTTGCGATTCGTCCGGCAGTTCCCATAGAGCAGGGGACAATCACCATGCCATCGTGGCGAAAGCTCCCCGATGCGGGTGGCGTGAAGAAGTTGCGCTTCTCACAGAGCGTGATTTTCGGATCGAGCAAGTAGGCATCGAGCTCTAACCCCAGCTCGGTCTTGAGGACGGAGGCGGCGTTCGACGAGAGCATTAAATAGATCTCCTCGTAGTGGTGCACGGCCTGCATCAGAAAGCGCTGGGCATAGAGAGCGCCACTCGCTCCGGTGATCGCAACCACAAGGCGCTTCACTCAGTGTCCTCATCGCTATCGCCCTCGACGACGAGCTCACGGATCACGCCGGTGGGCTCCGGCAGACGCCCCAGATAAGTTTCAAAGACACGCCGCTCTAGCTCGGGAAGGAGCGTGAGGGCCTCTTCGGGCGTACAGAGCCGTCGCCCCACCACACTGTCGGCGGGATCATGGTGCGGCTCGTCGGAGAGCTCCGCGACTTGCCCCGAGACCCAGAGCAGATAGGTCGGGTGCACGCGGTAGACACGGCCTGGAACACGATTCAGAAACTCAATCCGGGTAGCGGCAAGGGACTTGTAGTCCGGGGCGAGGCGCATCCGCACCTCCTCCCAGAGCTCGCGTGCCAGTGCCTGGTGCTGCGTCTCACCGCCCTCCAGCCGTCCGCCAGGGAACGTGAAGCTGCCATCTTTGTTCTCCGCAAGCACCACACGTCCGTCTGCGAGAAACGACACGGCATGGATCGAGCGCACCCGCTCTTGATCGTCCACAATGCTCGGCAAGCCCGTGATAAGCCGGACGCGCTGGTGCTCTCCCCAGATTGCCTCCTCCACGCGCCAGGCTCCGGGCGGTAGGCCCGTGTTTCGTTTTCTTGCCATAATTTTTTCAGTTTACCCGGAGATGAGAAGAAAGAGGACAAAGTTGTAACGCTCGCTGTAACGCCCTAGGGCTATGCTGGTGCCATGAAAGGTAGGTTCCTCATGAAACTCTCTCGTCCTCAAGCCAAACGGCTCATCACGGCAGGTGGTCTGCTCTTCGCCAGTATCGGGCTCATGGTCGCCCCCGGCTGTAGCGCAGGCGTCGTCACACCCGCTAGTGTCTTCGCCAGCCGCAGCTTCGTCTCCGAGGCCATCACCCAGCCTGGAGGCTCGTCCAACATGCTCTCCATCACCACAAACGCCTCCTACAACGCCACGGGTGTCTTCTCCGTAACTCGGGCAGCCCTCAAAAAATCCCGCGTCGAGTGGCCTCTTACGATTCCCTTGACGGGTATCACGCTCTCGGGGACTTTTGACCCGGACACCGGGGCAGTAAATCTTAATGGCATCTACACCGATCCCGTCAGCCTTCTTGCGTACGAGATTCACGTGACGGGTATTTTGCCCGCAGACAACAGCCTCGGTACACTCCACATTACTGCGAACGGAGTCGCGCAGCCCGATCTAAGCTTCCGTCGCTCCGACTCCCCTGTGGTGCTGCCCTCGCCGGGCACGACACCCACTCCGATCCCCACACCAACACCCGTGCCAACTCCCATCCCCACACCCGCTCCGACCAACGGCACGTTAACCGTCACCAATCGCACCGGTGACTTCCCCAGTGGGCCACTGACGCTGGGCAAGCTTAGTGGGCAAAAAGGCGGCAACACCTACATCAACTTCACCATGGGAACAGCGGCCTACGGGAGCTATCCCAACCGACAGTTTGCCTTTAACTTTATTGATAGCAGCTCGCCAAGCCAGGCCTTTGTGGTGGGGGAAACCTTGGCCTTGAAGTCAGCTTACACGAGCGCCGATAAACACTACTGCCAGCTCAGTATCAGCAATGGTCTAGGGCTCGACCAGTCACTCTACTACGCTCCCACGGGCGGCACGGTTCGGATTGTCGCGTTGAGCACCAACTCCATCACGGTCTCTCTGGAGAATGTCACGATCACTGCCAGCGGTGCGTATCCGACCAGCACGCCCAACACGGGCGGTGCCACCATCAACGGCACCCTCACCTACGACTTCAGTTTCTAGCGACGAAATTTCCCTTGAAGCTTGAAGTCTGAGAGACTTTCTGGCATCCTAATGCCAGGAGGTTTCTCAGTATGTCTCGCTTTGTTGTTTCTGCCGTCGTTGCGGCCTCTCTCTTTTGTGCCTGCCCTGCTCAAGCGCAGCAATCTGTCGTCCGGCGCTCGTTTGTGACCCAGTACCTGGAGCGGGTGATCTGGACACCGCAGGAGCGTGGCCCGCTTCTCGTCATCGCTCCGGACAGTATGATCCGTGTCTTGAATGGCGGCCACTCCCCGGATCTGTCCAAGCTCTCTCGTGAAGGCGGGATCAATGTGCTGGATTTCACCGCCGCGATGGAGCGCAGGCTGGCGCGAACCACGAGCCTGAGCGCCCTTGTGCTGGAAAAGATGATCGTGCTCAATAGCAAGCTGGGCAAGCCCGATCTGAGCCAGCTCCCGTCATCCGATGCTCTGATGGCTCTGGCAGCCTCGCTCGATGAGCGCCAGTGGCAGCTTTTGTGTGGCACGAACGGTCTGGGCTTGCGCGATCTCTCGGCGCAGCAGCAGCCGCTTTTCTCCCGGATCTTGCCACAAGGGCTACTTGTGGGGAGTTTTGGCGCACCGAATGCCACGCCCGTTCCTCCCAGTGCCCTTGCGCAGAGCCGTGTGCAGCTGAGCCACTCATTGCAGTTCTGGTTCGCCTACCAGGATGAGAAGCTCAATGGAGGCTTCGGAGGCAGCTTCAGCGGCACTATTCAGGGCAACGACACGCGCCCGAAGCTCAGCAAGGACTTCCGTGTCCGCGCTCAGTCCAGCGCCAACTACGGTGTCACTCTGTCCGAAGTGCTCCCTAACAGGCTCAAGCCCTCACAGCTCGACTATAAATCTACCTCGTTCGATAAACGCATCGCACTGGAGGGGGCCAAGACGATTGAGGAGCTTCTGGGGCGCGTCACCCAAGCCACGGGCTTTGAGATTCGTGCCGACAAGCGCATCGCCGAGCTGGCTCTCTGGCTGCGTAACACTCCGGAGCAGAGCGCTCGTGCGGGGGATTTACTGGAGCTGCTGGCGCTGAGCGTCACCGGGGCGTTTCGCAAGCTGGAAGCCCCCGGCCAGAAGTCTCTCTGGCTCCTCACCGATGACATTGAAGGGCTCGCAACACGCCAAGCGCGGCAAGAACGCTGGAGAGCAGAGGCCGAAAAGCTTGCCAGTGAGATGCGCCGTGGCTACCGCGAGCGCTTCAAAGCAACCAAGCTAGAGCATTTTGTCTCGACAGACAACAGCTACGGCCTCTCCCCGGAGCTTATTAAAAGCGTTCAAGGCGTTCAAGCCGGGGGTCAGATAAAAACCACGGTCGTCCCCCTCAGTGCTCTGCCCAAGAATATCTCCGATCAGCTTGAGACAATTCTTAAGCAGCAGATTAAGTCACAGGAGGAAGGGCACAGCCAGAGTTCTATTAATGGTGTTATCAATCCTCCGCTCGATCCCTCACGAATTAAGCTATCCCAGAATCAGCTAGGCCTCTCCGTGATTGTGCCAGGTTATGGGGTCTATCAGGATCAAAGCTCCGCATCATCCCTGGGCAACGAGCTGCAAAATGCGTCGCGAGACCAAACGACGCGTCCACCGACCCCTGAGCCGGTTCGTCCCGAGATTCGCACGCGCATCGCAATCTTCGCACCGAAGACTCCCGCAGAAGCCCGGCACGCACTCACAGCCGCAGCGACGGCAAAGCTCAGCGCGGTCTGGATCGCAACGGATGAGGAGAAGCTGGAGACACTGAAGGCGGCGCTGGAGGAGGGCAAGAAAGTCGGGATTCCCGTGGGAGCTGCTGTCGCGCTGGCCCGGCTTCCTGAAAACGCCCCCGCCGACCTCAACCTCTTAGGAGAAACGGGTCCCTACCGTATTCCCGATGCGCCGGAAACGCCTCGGGAGCTTCTACCCCGCCTACGTGCGCTTGCCCCCCTTCCTGGCCTGGCTGGACTTGCCCTCACCGAAACCGGTGCCCCCGGCTATCTTTCCAGTGCCCTCTC
>NZ_JAYUPA010000513.1:0-1610 GCF_043760365.1 Armatimonas sp. | reverse complement strand
CAGGCAACTGCGAAACACGCAGGTATGTCGCTCGCTCAGTCGCCGCTCTTTCTGGTGGGCATGGTGCTGGTGCTGGTGGGGCTGGGCTTTAAAGCATCACTTGTGCCGTTCCACGCCTATGCCCCGGATGTCTACCAGGGAGCGCCTGCACCCGTGGCGGCCTTCATGTCAGCTGCCGCAAAGATCGGCGCATTTGGCGCGCTGCTCCGGCTGCTCCAGTGCCTTGCGCAAGTGGGAGCCCAGGCGGACACGCTCCGCAGTATCCTCTGGGGAATTGCCATCGCGAGCATGCTGATCGGCAATATCATGGCGCTCCGGCAGACCAATATCCAGCGCATGCTCGCCTTTTCGTCGGTGGCGCATGCGGGCTACTTGCTTGTAGGAACCATTGCCGCGAGCCTTGTCTCCCAGGAGGGGGTTGTCCAAGGCACAGCGCTGGCTTCAGATGGGGTAGGCTTCTACCTCCTGGCCTACTCCCTGATGAATGTGGGTGCCTTTGCGGTGACGGTTTGGCTGGGGCACTCGGGTGAGGAGGAGCGAACGCAGATCGCGCACTTTGCCGGGCTGGGTAAGCGTAACCCGGTAGCGGCGGCCACGCTGACCGTGCTGCTGCTCTCGCTGGCTGGTATTCCTCTTACCGCCGGGTTCGTGGGCAAGCTCTACCTCTTCTCCGCTGCCTTCCAGGCCCAGCTCTACTGGCTGGCGGGGCTGGGGCTGGTGATCAGCGTGATCGGGGTCGCTTACTACCTCAATCTAATCGTGCAAATGTACTTCAAGGAGCCGCTCGACGACACCAACCCCGAAGTTCGGGCGGGTGCCGCCAAGACTGTCGCGGTGCTGTGCGCCGTGCTTACCCTGATTCTGGGCGTGGTTCCCTCGGGAATCCTGGGGCCATTGAAGCGGGAGTTCACCCCATCGCTGTCACTGCCCGCCACTAGCCCTGCCAGTGGCACTGCCGGAGCGCCGTCGCGCCCGGGCGGGGGCCGTCCCGGGGGGGGCAGCGGGCCGATGTCCACTACGAACTAGCTTTGCTGAGAGCCCCGGGACTCACTTGCCTTTAAAAGTGCAGTGCTCCCTGTGGACACGTGCGAACGGCGCAAAGTGCTCCTTGTGTCGGTAGCCGATAACCAGCGCGAGCGCCCCGAGGACGATCACAAGGGGCAAGCCTCTCGGATCCATAAACACATCATAGAGGGCGATATTGACCAGGATCGGCCCCAGGATGAGTAGCCCAAGCGGTGCAAGCCGTCCGCCCAGGATCAGCCCGCCCCCGACAATTTCTAGCGCCTTCACGACTTTGAGGTAGCCCGTGCTCTCCAGCAGCCCTAGAAACTGGGTCGCGCTTGCACTTGCAGGCGGTGGTAGGGGCAAAAAGTGCAGAAAGCCATTCGCCCCGAAGACGATAAAGGCGGTTCCCAGGATCGCCTTCGCCATCACCACCGGAATGCGCATGCTCTCTACCACGGGAGCCTGTCTTGCTTGTGGAAGTACCCGGCCGTGGGACCGCCCTCGGGCAAAGTCGCCAGCCAGACGCTGGTCTCCGCGCCCTCAGAAATCTCCAGCATCGCTCCCTCGCCGCCTAGCTCGGTCTTGACCCAGCCGGGGTGCGC
>NZ_JAYUPA010000512.1:0-1612 GCF_043760365.1 Armatimonas sp. | reverse complement strand
CTAGCCAGAACCCACCCGGCCTCGTCCCTCGGCCACCCTCCCTCTACGAAGGAGGGTTAGGGTGGATTTCCTCTCTCCCTTCCCTGCTCTGAGGGAAGGGGCCGGGGGATGGGTTCAGAAAGAAAAATCAATGAATACCACACACATTTTAGAGCTCAATCAGGCCGGGCTTCTGGCCGATGTTCTCGGGTTTGAGACCGACGAAGTCGCCGGTCAGACTGAGGGCAGCAGTGTCTCAACACTCTCCGGGCGGGAGTTTGTGGACTTCACCGGCGGAATTGCCGTCCATGCCTGCGGGCACTGCCACCCGAGCATCGTGGCGGCGATCCAGGCGCAAGCAGCGCAGGTGCTGCACACATCGGATACCATGCGCCACGCGCCACAGCTAGAGCTGGCGGACTTTCTGCGTGGGAAGCTGGCTGCTGCTGGAGTGGCGGACGCGGCGTTTGTTTTTATGAACTCCGGCTCCGAGAGCAACGACGCGGCGGCAAAGCTCGCGTTGAAAGTGACGGGCAAGAAAAAGCTCATCGCATTTGTCGGGGCGTTTCACGGGCGCACAATGCTCTGCTCCGCGCTCTCGCGCTCCAAAACCATTCACTGGCAGAGCTTAGAGCCGTTTCTTGCACCGCTCCGCCAGCATATTTTGCACGCCCCCGCGCCGCGCTGCGCAGGCTGCACAATGGACTCCCCCACCTGCTGTAATGTCGGACTGGAGCAACTCTTTGCGGAGCACGGTGACGACATCGCCGCTGTCTTCTTCGAGGCGCAGCAAGGTGAGGGCGGCTATGTGCCACGCACGCCCGAGTCCGGCAAGCGCCTGCGGGAGCTCTGCGACAAACACGGTGCGCTACTCATCGCCGATGAAATCCAGGCGGGGATGGGACGCACGGGGCGCTGGTTCGCCTTTGAGCATCTGGGGATTATCCCGGATATCGTGGTCTTTGGAAAGGCCGTCGGGGGAGGAATGCCACTGGCGGGAATCGCAGCCCGCGCGGATCTACTGGCCCGCTGGACACCGGGTGAGCACGGCACCACATTTGGCGGCAACCCCGTCGCCTGCGCCGCAGGGCTCGCTGCTGTGCGCCTGATGGAGCAGGAGGGCTTAGTGGAGCGCGCTGCCCGGCTCGGCGAGGAAGTCAAGACACGGCTGGCCAAGCTCATCGGTAGCCACGGAGTCACTGACGTACGCGGCAACGGCTTCATGCTGGGCATTGAGTTTCGCACCACGGACGGCGCTCCCGATTACGATCGGTTGGATACGCTCAAAGATGCCTGCCGTGAACAAAACCTCCTCGTGCTGACGTGCGGTGCCAAGCTCGGGGACGCCAAAGCCGACTGCGCCGTAATCCGCTTGATCCCCCCACTCAACACCCCCGAGGACGTTCTCTGGCGCGGCATTGGGGTAGTAGAGAGCGTAATCACCGGCGGCTAGGCGCCGGTTGAAACCGGCGTCTTCAGTGGCACTACGTACCGCAAAGCCTGTTCCAGGCTACCGAACCTATTTCCCCAGCCCGGAACGGGCTTTGCGGCTGAGGAACGAAGCCATTGCAGCCGCCCAATTCCATTGGGCGGCTTTGCCGGGCAACTACGCGCGGGCTGAGACGGTCTCTTG
>NZ_JAYUPA010000511.1:0-1620 GCF_043760365.1 Armatimonas sp. | reverse complement strand
CCTCCGCATCGGGATAGCCTGGCGTCGTGACCCCCTCCAGCCCCAGCCCGATCACGCCAGGAAGCGCCGCGAGCCGCGCTGCAAAACCAACCACACCCACGAGTTCCAGCGCTTCGGGTACCACAAAGTCCCAGCGCGACAGCGCTCGTGCCAAGCGGCTAGAGGGAGTTTCGTCGGTGGCGTGTATCGCCGCCCACTGCTCAAGAGTCTGGCCGCCCGCACCGCGCTCTTTTGGCGCAGCTGCGGAGAAGGCCAGGAACGGGGAGAACACCGGCACAACCCCGATTCCCGCAGTCTTAGCGGCGAGTGCCAGTGCCGCCAGACGTTTTTCAGGCACGGCCCCCGGTCGCAAGGCAATGCGAAGCTGCGTGAGATTGGTGCGCTTCGCCAGAGAGAGCAACGCGTCTTGGGCACTGTCGTCTTCAGGAAGTGCTACCTGCCAGGCGCGCGTTTTGAGCGTCTCAGGGATCACCAACGCCCCCTGCGGCTCGGGAGGCGGCTCGTCGCTGCGTAGTAGCTCCGCCGAGAGTTCCGCCACCAATGCGGTTGCTTGGGCAGCGGGCACCCGTAGCTCCAGCACCAGCTTCTGCTCCGCATGCGCCTCAGTGGGTACGGGAGGCAGCACCCCGCCAAAACGCTCAACCCGCTCTTGTTGTTCCACGGTCAGCGCCTGCACCTCCATTCGCAGCTTGGCCGGGAGCTGTGCAAAGGGGACTCGTCCTTCGGTGTCGAAGCGCTCCGCAAGTGCCCAGAGTGTCTCTGGCGCATCTTGGACACTTCGTGGTATTTTTTTCAGCGCCCCCTCACGAATCAGGCGGCTCCGTGCGGCAGCCGCAAGCTGGGAGAGCTGCTGCACTTCCTGCTCCTGTGGCGCAAGAAAGCGCTGGTAGTCTAGGTTGGCTCGCTCGCGCCGCTCCGCCGCACTGGGGAGATCCTCCACGAGCAGATAGACAGAGCCAACCCGACGCATTCCCCCGTTTACTCCCCGGCAGAGCGCCGTGAGCACATCCCCGGCCAGAGCCCGCTTTCCAAGCACCCGCACCGATCTTTTCGCCAGAAGCGCATCGGCCATCAGAGGCAACTGCGTGACTGCTGCCAGACGCTTTACCAGCGCCCCCACACTGGTCACGCCCTCTAGGAGCACCGGGGTCTGAAGTGCCGGAAGCCGTGTGTCCAGGTCCGTGGGCTTGCTCTTTCCGGGGGCAAGCCGACGACCCAAAAACTGCTCGTTATCGTCGCCAGGCGGTGCGTCATCGCGTAGTGGGAGAGTCACCACCGACTCCTCGGGGGAGTCCGTCAGCCCGGTGGGAAAGTAGGCATCCTCCCCGTCTTTGCCGCCCACCGAGATCGTGAGCTGCCGGGTTAGACGCAGCCGGAAGTCACGGCGATCTTGCGTGAGCGCCTCTCTAGTCCGAAACGAAGCGCTCTCAGGCAGAGCACTCTCCAGCCAGCGGTGCTGCCGCGCCTCCAGCGCGGAGAGCGGAAGGCCGGGTTGTCCCGTGAGCTGTTGCCACTGCCCCGGGTTCAGCGACGCGAGAAGAAGCAGCCAGTAGGGTTCGGGGTTGATGTCGCGTAGCTTCTCCGCCAGCCCAACGGGGCTGCGCGGTGGGTCGTAGAGAC
>NZ_JAYUPA010000510.1:0-1620 GCF_043760365.1 Armatimonas sp. | reverse complement strand
GATATTGCGAAGAAGCGCGAGGGGAGCTTCTTTACGGGACTGCCGGAGATCTCCTCAGACCCCGTGGCAGGTCAAGGCTTTGGACTACGCGGAAACTTTTACAATAACGGCAAACGCAGCGACCCACTCTTTGCCTACACGCCCTACCGCGAGAAATTGACCGTCAATGCCCAGTTCACCACAGGTCAGGCACGTGAGCTTGTTCTGTCCTACGACAGACCCTATATAAATGGCTCCCGCTGGCGCGTCAAAGTGGACTTTAAGGCACGGGAAGACCCGACGAATCTCTATTTTGGGATCACCCAGGCGACCCTGGGTAAGCTGACGCTTCCCACCGCTGGCCCTGGCGGTGCGACCTACGACAAGTTCTCTGAGTTTGAAAAGGCCCGAAAAACGCTCCGAGATGGAGGTGCAGGAGAAGCGTCGAAAGTGACGGACTCGCTCTCCAACCGCTTTCAGGACTCGGAGCTAATGCTCAATATCAAGGCCGATTACGCACTGGGAAACCAGGGGCGCTGGCGCGTCCTAGGCGGCTACGAGATACAGCGCCTCGACTTCAAGACGTTTGGCGGACGGCAAGCCAGCGCGGTTGACCCTGCGACGGGTGCCTCGCTCAAGGCTCCCAATGGCATCCCTTTGCTAGACCGTAATGCGGCTGCAGGGACGGCTATCGGGCTGGACGGGGGACTGATCTCGATCTTGCAGCAGGCGCTCATCTACGATACTAGGGATTTTGAGCCTGACCCAACCCGTGGGCTGTACTTTGAGATTGGAAATGAGTACTCGGCGGGGGCTATCGGCTCGCAGTTTGACTTCGATAAGCTGATGATCCAAGTTAAGACATTCCATAAGCTCCCCGTTAGCCCACGCACGGTCTTGGCAGGACGTCTGGCGGTAGGCAATATCTTCGGGAAGAATGCGCCGTTTTTTGAGTACCAAGATCAGTGGAGTCCAGATGGAAGCATCAATGCTCTAGGTGGTGCCCGCTCGCTCCGGGGCTACCGTGCCAATCGGTTCATGGCACGCTCTATGTGGTTTACCAACTGGGAGCTACGGACTCGTCTCGGGGAGAAAAAGATCGCCGGGCAACGCTTTGCCCTCTCTGTCGTCCCGTTCTTCGATGCAGGCACGGTGCGTGATCGCTGGCAGTCGCTCAACTTTGACGACATTCGCTACTCCTACGGGATCGGAGGGCGGCTGGCTTGGAACCAGTCCACGATTATCTCGATGGATATTGGCCAGTCAGGTGAGGACAAGCTCTTGTTTTTTGGGATCGGTCATCCCTTTTAGTCGAGAGTTAGTGGTGTATCTACGGCTAGGAGCACCAAGCTTCTCACCCTACTTCGACAAGAATAGGCTTGTGTCGCCGGGGGGGCACCACGCTCACCCCGGCGGTCACAACCAAGTAGCTGACCAAGAGTACCGCTTTAACCTTCCGCATTCCTACCTACACGCATTGCAAGATTGCTAAAATATACCCTGAGTTGAAGTATCTCTTGGAGAACCCAAGAACTCACTTCTGTGAGCAACGAGCGCCAATTTATGAGCAACGAGCGCCACCCCGTGATACAATCGCCAGTCCCTTAGCGGATGTACAGCTGCTGGAATCTCCGGCAAAAC
>NZ_JAYUPA010000509.1:0-13454 GCF_043760365.1 Armatimonas sp. | reverse complement strand
TTCCATGGCGGCAACCAAGCGTGCCAAGTTGTAGCCCGCCGAGAAACAGCTCCCCTGCCCTGTAAAGATCAGCGGACAGGCCAGGGCCTCCGCCTGGCTGACGGCCTCTAAAACTGCGGCGCAGAGCCCCGGATCAAAGACATTCAGCTTGCCACGGAGCTCGAAGACAAGCGCCCCCTCGTACTCGCGGAGCGCGGGCGTAACCGGCGGGTCAGGAACACGACGCGCCATTGAAAAGGGGCCTTTTTGCCACCCGAAGCCCCAGCACATTGCATTATCAATGGCCTCTTCACTATCTGAAATTTCATCGGCGATGGCTTCGACATAGCCAAAGAAACGCGGAAGGATTGTCGCGACAAGCTCTTTGCCGCGTGCGGTGTTCTCCTCCTGACGTGGACGATAAGACAGTGTCTGCCAGTCCAGCGCCAGAATCTCGCGCCCCGCACGTTTGTAAAACCCCTCCCCCACTTTCTGCCCCGTGCGCCCCTCAGCGATCAGGCGCTCCAGTGGCTCTGGCAGGCGAAGACGCTCTCGCAGCGGATCATCGGGGAGGGATTCGTACTGATTTTTCGCGATCGAGGCGATAATATCCAGGCCCACGAGATCCGCCATACGAAAAGTCGCGCTCCGGGGGCGGCCCAGCGCGGGGCCGGTGAGCGCATCCACAACTTC
This sequence comes from Armatimonas sp., assembly GCF_043760365.1. Lineage (GTDB taxonomy): Bacteria > Armatimonadota > Armatimonadia > Armatimonadales > Armatimonadaceae > Armatimonas. The sequence continues at coordinate 12,782 of NZ_JAYUPA010000509.1, read as the reverse complement.
AACGGGGACATCTTGCTCAATGGCGGTGTGGATGGTGTCTAGTAAGTGGGTGATCCAAAGCCGCGTCGAGATAAACCCCGGCGTGTCTCGCGCAACCACCACGCGATGGTTGGTCTGTGTCTCCAGCCGCGTGATGAAGTCTTGGAGCACCACGCGGTCAGTGACGGGTGTGGGAATCACCTCCACGAGCTTTAAATAGCGGGGAGGATTAAAGAAGTGTGTCCCGAAGAAGCGCTGCCCAAACGCCTGCCCGCAGTGCTCAGACATCGCGGTGAGCGAGAGTCCACTGGTATTGCTCGTCACAAGGGTCTCGGGGCCAACGGCGCTTTCCAGACGCGAGAGAAGTGCCCGCTTGAGCGCGAGCTTTTCTGCGATTGCCTCAATCACCCAGTTTGCGTCGGCACAGACACCCAGCTCCTCAGCGCAGCCGGGAAGAATGCGCTCGGCAAGCTCTGGCAGATAGAGCAGCGGAGGGCTGCTCTGCTCTACCCGTCGCTTCCCCGCCTCCGCCAGGGCGACGGTTTGATCTAGCAGGTGCACGGTCCAGCCCGCGTTAGCGAGGTCGGCGGCGATCCCTCCCCCCATCGTGCCTGCCCCTATCACAACGGCTATTGCCTGATCTTGCATCACTTCCCAGTATAACAGAAGCATAGGTTTGCAATTGTGGTAGAGTCTCAAAGAGAAAAAACAGGGATGAATGAGCGCTGGTGGATCGAGCTTTTGGGGGAGCTACGGCTTGTGCGGGGAGCCCGTACCGTGACGCGCCTTTCCAGTCGGAAGACGGAGGCGCTGCTGGCATATCTCGCACTTCAGCCGGGGCGTGCTTTCCCCCGGGAGGTTCTCGCGGATATTTTCTGGCCGGAAGCCCCCCCTGAGTCCGCACGTCATAGCCTGCGCATGGCGCTCTCGTCGTTACGCAAGCTCTTTGGCGAGGGGCTGTCAACCGACAACCAGACGGTTCGTCTGCGCCAGGAAGCTGTCCACACGGATGTGAGTGCGTTCGAGGAAGCGGTTCAAGCGGAGCATTGGGGAGAAGCCGTCGGACACTACCGTGGCGCACTGCTTCCCGGTGTCTACGACGACTGGGTCGTGCCGCAGCAGATCCGGCTCGCGGATCTCTTTGGCTTCGCAGCGTGTCATTGGATCGCGGAGGCAACCGAGCGCACGATTGCGCTAGATCGAGCTGTGCGCACCGTCGCCCTTGCGCCACACCACCCGGACTTGCTCGCCGCTCTTGAGCGCCTCCAGCCTCAAGGGGAAGGTCACGTTGGAGAGATACCACCGTCGCGCCTGCCCGAGACGCTAAACCCTACAGGCACCCGTGTGGCCCCACGAGGTGTCCCCGCTAAGCCCGTGCTTCCCTTGAAACTGACCCGCTTCATTGGCCGTGAGTCGGAGCTGACACGCCTCCAAAACTGGCTGGTTCCCGGCAGCGGGACACGGCTAGTGACACTAACGGGGCCCGGTGGAAGTGGAAAAACCCGCCTCGCAATTGAGCTGGCCCAGCGCTCGGCAGTCACATCGCCCGATGTGATTTGGTTCCTCTCACTCAGTGAGCTAAGCTCAGCCGTTCCCCTCACGGATGCGCTGCGCCGCACCCTGGGCCTGGCCGACACAGCGGAACACGATCCTCTGGAACCAATCGCAGGTGTGCTGAGGGAACCTACTGCCGCTCTCCTGATCCTCGATAATGCGGAGCAACAAATAGACGCGGTCGGCGACCTCACGGCAGCGCTTCTTACCCGTGCACCCGGTCTGCGCTGCCTCGTGACCTCGCGCCGTCGCCTGGATGTCGAAGGAGAGCGTGAGCTTCCCTTACTCCCGATGAGCGCAGATGAGGCATTGGTGCTTTTTGAGGATCGTGCACAGGTGGCGCGGGCGGATTTTTCTCTGACAGATACCAATCGCGCCAGTGTCGCCGCGCTCTGCCAGCGCCTAGACGGGCTCCCTCTTGCGCTAGAAATTGCCGCCGCACGGGTCTCTGTTCTTAGCCCGGCACAGCTGCTGGCCCGCATCGGGGAGCGCCTTGATTTTTATTCCCGGCAGCAGCGTGAGGTGCGACACCGCTCGCTCCGCGCCGCGATCCAGACGAGCTACGAGCTCCTCCCTTTGTCCCTCCAGCGGATCTTCACACGCCTCGTGGTGTTCTCCAGTGGCTGGACACAAGAAGACGCGCAATGTGTGTTGGGCGAGAGTGATCTATTGGAGGAGCTGGAGGCGCTCCGAGCGCACTCGCTCCTGCACTATGCCAGCGCACCAGATGCGCCTGTCGTGCGCTTCGGGATGCTGGAGACCCTGGCCACTTTCGCGCGGGAGCAGCTTGACACAGTGGAGGCGGAAGCACTGGCACAGTGCCATGCCGCGCACTTCTTTGATCTGGGAATTGCCGCGGGGCCTGCCGTCTCGCGGGTCACACCCGAGTGGCGCACACGCTGTTCGGCGGCCTATGAGAACCTCCAGGCCACCCTGGACTGGCTACGCCTACACGACCCGAGCGCGCCGCGACTCTTATCCTTGAGGTCGCCCCTTACTGGTTTGGAATCAATTTCCTGGCGGAAGGGCAGCGCCAGCTAGAAGCGTGTCTTGCGGCAAAGCCCACACTTCCCAACCACCTGAAGGGGGCGCTACGACAGACCCTGGGGTACTTTGCGGAGGAATTAGGCGACCTGCCACGGGCGCGTGCCTTATTGGAGGAGAGCGTCTCTTTACTACGTCCCTACCCCGAGGATATCTTTCTGGGCTGGGCACTGCACAATCTTGGAACCACGCTGATCCGCTGTGCCGATTACGATGAGGCCGTGAAAAGTGCGACCGCAGCTTGGGACTTCTGGCAAGCGAAGGGCGATGCAACCGGAATCGCAGCCGCGCTCACGAGCTTGGCACAGATCGCACGCCATCGTGGACAGATCCGTCAAGCGGCCACTCTCGCGGAGGAAGCCTTAAAGGATCGCACGGGCTGGTGGCGGGCCAACATCATGACCGTTTTGGAGTCTATCCGGTACCGACAGGGACGGGCGCAAGAAGCACGCACACTGCTCACCCAGAGCGCACAGCTTCACGAGGGCTACGGCAGCACCACACGACTCGCTCAAACTCTCCGGTACCGCGCTCTTGCGGCACTCATGGACGACGATATCAAAAGCGCTGAGGAGGACTGTGATCAAGCGGAGAAGATCTATCAGCGCATCGGAGTTTCCCGTGGCGTCGCCCTCACGGAGATGATTCGTGCTGAGATTGCACTCTATCAGGAGGACGGGCCACAGGCACAAGTACTCTTGAAGCAAGCCGAGCCGCCACACACCGTCGCCGACGATGCGGATTATCTGTTGCTCGCGGGGCGAATTGCTCTGCTCAATGGGGATCCAGGAGCACACCAGACACTTCAACAGGCACTGCGCCTCTTCTCTGAAAGTGGGCTTCTCCTAGGCCAGCTAGAGGCATTCGAAGCACTTGCGGAGGCCCTGCCAGAATACACAGAGCCTTGGCTGGCTGCCGCTTCGCAGCAAAGAGAGTCCCTTGGTGCCCCCGTACCCCGGATCGAAAACCGTCGCCGCCAGAGGCACAAACTGATAGTGTGCACGATGATTCCCCCAGACTGGCCCCAAGCACTCTCCCAAGCACTGGACGTAGGCACGGGCTTGGGGCGCAGTGTGCGCTTTTCTCCTGGTGTCTCTGCCCCTCTAAGACATCTTTGAGACACCTTCCCCGCACAATGCCTTCATTCCAAATCGGAATGGAGACTCCAAATGAAACAATCTTTGCGGACAGCGCTCACGATAGGACTAGATGCACTGCTCGTTCCCTGTGCCTTGGCGCAGATCAAGCAGGGCGGACTACTGGGCGACCAAAAGCTTATCAATGTTAACACTCCCCCCGCAAACCTCTCCCCGGCTAACCAGAACCTCTGGCTCGCTTCCTCCGCCAACGACCTGCTCAACCGCCTACCAAACTGGACTCTGGCAGGCTACAGTAAGCCCGTCCGCCCCGATGCAAAGATGGCGCTAGGGTCGTCGGCAGGTAGCCCAACCCAGGTAAACAGACGCACCTACAATGTCACTTTGAAAAACTACTCGCTCACGGAGACACCGGAGGCGATCATCAGCTTTGCCCCTATCGCCGATTTCTGGCTGGGGAATCTGATCCAGGAAAAAGGGATGCGCTCCGGACTGGGCTCGATCAATGTAATCCCTGTCGCGGGTACTCAAAGAGCACCTCTGACTGTCTATATTGCCTCTCCTCAAATTCCTGGTGCCTCACGCACCATCGCTAATCCGACTGCCGCTAGTGTCACCAGCGCGGTGGGGGAGCTCCTTCGCCAGCTTCAACCCAATCAGATCGGCACGGAACAAACGTTTAACTACACGTACGCCAGTAGCGCGGAGCAGAGTGCTCTGGAGCTGGGAGTAGATTTTGAGTTTCTGGGCAACCGCGTCAAAGAGGTTTTCAACAATCGTGCGAGTGCCAATGAGGAGTCCATCAACGGTCTCTTGATTGTTAAGGGCTACACGCTCGCGGCGGACATCGGTCGGATAGCAGGTGGTGCGGCGTTCTTTAGCAGTGTGTTCACCGTCAATGACACGCGGCGGCTCGTGGCCGATGGCTACATCGGCGTGGATAATCTGCCCTGCTATATTAGCAGTGTCACCTACGGCACGATGATCGCCTTCAATATGCGCCGCACTTTCACGGAAGAGGAGATCAAGAACCGATTCGATGCCCACGGCTCATTTTTGGCAAGTTTAGATGTCAAGCAGCGTTCGACGCAGCTTCGCCAGGACCGGCAGACACGTTTCTCGTGGGCGGTTGTTGGCGGCTCCAGCGACGGTGCGTATCAGGCAGGGCGCTCCTACAATGACTTCGATCAGGCAGTACGCAGCTTGCTTAGCCAGCGCCCTACCGCGATCCAGATGCGCCCAATTTCCTACGAAGTGCATAGTCTCAAAGATCGTAGCCGGGCCTCGATGCAGCGAACGACGAACTACACCGACACCCAGTACGCTCCCAACCCACTGGGGGAGCACTACCGGATCACTGCCCGTGTGATTCTCAAGGACACCGACGATGGCACGGATAGCGATCTGGAGGTCTATGGGGCGATGCGCCTCAACGACACTATTTTGTGGGAACGCCCTGAAAGTAGCCCGCTCCAAGGCCAACGTCTGGGCGCTGAGCTCCGCCTAGACGGCTCTCAGTTCCTGCCGGCCCATCCCCGGCTCGCCGGGCCACCCGAAGTGCAAGTGTTGTATGCACCAGGGACGCTAACACCTTCGGGCTCGCCCGTCACCATCACCGGGCATCTCTGGGACTACGACTCCATCTCGGGAAACGAGGATGTGGGGGAGTACAATATTTCTATCACCCCCGCGGAGCTCAAGCGTCTTGTCGAAACCAATACGGAGCGGGTCTACCCCAACCAACACCGGCGATCCAGCGGCGATCCAGCGGCGATAATAACTCTGAGCTACGTATTCGAGTGACTCGAATTGCGTTTCTCTAATTGCGTTTCTCTAGGGACCTAAAACTGCTGGCGGACTCCCGCCAGCAGTTGTGCTGAAATCGGGTAGCCTGGGAAAAAAGCACGCGCACCTCCGAAGGGTAGCTGGGCCCGAACAAAACTCTCTCGCTGTGGACCAATGCGGCGCTGGCTGCCCAGCTCCAACAGTGTCAGCGCCGACGTGCTGCCTTCTGAAAAACCACCGGGAACATAGGTTGAGCTTGCGCTCCGCCAGTGGTGCAACTGCGTGTAGGGCGTGCCGAGTGCCGCAGTTTGGGGGAGTTCCGCACGCAATGACATCTCAACAGACGGCAGGCCCAGTGCGCCGCTACTCTGATAACACAGCGAGCCTTCCCAGCCAAGGGGGCCATTGGTCTTTCGCCCCGTGAGACGCAGACCCGTGGTACTTGCCGATGAGATCGCCTTCAACGGCAGCGAGGCCGCTAGGCGCGGGTCACCGGTCAAAATAAAACCGTTGCGAACCTCCCTGCGAAACAGCGTGGCGTCCCAGGAGAGCGGAGCGCACGTGTCACGAATCGAGACCTCCGTGTCCCAGCGCCGACTATCCGGCCCTTGAAGGAAGAAATCTACCAAGCGGTCGCTCGTGGACGGGTCACCGCTGGCACCAGGAATAGCGAAGAGTGGGTCGGGCAGCAAGTTGGGCGGCAGAAGCTCCCCCGCGGCGGGTGCGAGCCGAGGTCGGAGAAGTGCGTGCAGGTGCTGATGAGGGCGAAGCGGCTGGAGCCACTCCGCATTGGGCAATACTGCAAGGCTGCTGCGCTTGCTATCGGGTAGGAGCCCCCCATAGGCAGCGCGGGTCGGCAGGCTTGCCAAGGAACTTTGCTGCCAACCTAGCACCGGCCCCGCCCGCCAGAGCCGATCCGGCTGTTTCTCACGGGAGACAAGCAGGTAGGCACTCATTAGCCGTGTGGTGCCGGGAGCCAGGAGCTGATCGCTAGGCTCGGACGGCGCGGGAAAACCACTATTCATCAGCGGCTGAAAACCTGTTCTCTCATTTTGCATCAAGGCGACGCCGCCCGTCACTTTTAGCTGTGGTGCCGGACGGCCATCCCAGCGTAGCTCTGCCCCGAGCTGGCGGTCGGACAGGCTGGGGAGCTTGTGCCCACGCACGGTCAGCGCTCCCATCCAGACACTGTCCGCGGTGTTCTGGCGATGGAGTAGCCCCAGAGTTCCCCAGCGTTGCGACCGGCTCTGCTCCAAATCGCCCTGCTGCCCCGGATACTGCCCAGACTCCCCCACCAGTCGAACGAAGAGCCCATCGGCCCCTGTGGCCCGTGCTCGGCCCGAGAGTGCCTGCAAGCGAATCGTCTTCTGGCGAGCATTGTCACGGCCCTCGACAGCCTGGTGATGGAAGCGCAGATCGGTGCTGGAGAAGACGGAGCCACGTACTTGCTGTGTGCCCGTTCTCGCGTCCAAGCGCTCGTTGAGCCCCAGAGAGAGCTGCTTTTCCTGTTTCCAGGCAACCTGATGCCCCGATGTCGCGGTTTGTGGGAGCAGCGCCAGTGCCTGCATGCGCAGGCGCTCCGCATCACGCCCCCGCCCTTGAGCCTCTTCCAGCAGGGCGCGTACCTGCAGAGCGTAGGGATAGCTGGGAGCTAGCTCCGCCGAGCGTGCGAGCGCCGCTCGGGCGGAGTCCCAGTGTCGCCGCCGAACGGCAGCCTCGGCGAGCACACAGAGAGTTTGGGGAGTCTCCCCCCCATAAGTGCGTGCAATCAGCGCTGTGTTGCCTGCTTTTTGAGCATTATTGCGCTCCAGCCAGAGAAGTGCGCCATTGGTCTAGGGAGGTCTCCACTCCGGCTGGAGTGCTGCTGCTTGGTCAAGATCCGCCTGCGCTTCGGCCAGCCGTCCCGTCAAGACCCGGACAGCACCACGGTTGTTATAGGCAGCCGCAAGGCTGAGCTGCGGCACAAAGAGGGCACGCTGGTTCTGCAGCTCTGGAGGTAGCTCCTGAGCGGGCGTTTCGGGCTGCGACGCAGGTGCGAGGCGGATGACTTCGGAAAATGCCCGCTCCGCCTCCACAAAGACTCCTTGGGCAACTGCCCGCAGCCCTCTCTGGTACCAGTCCAGGGCATCGCGCTGCGTGTCGGGTGCAATCGGTGTGCTTTGCGCAGTGGGGCAGAGCAAGAGAAGAGGTAACATAGGGCTCTCTTTTCAGGATGGATTTCCCTGACTCTACGCCCCTAGCGTCTCCAAAATGTCTATTGCTTCACAGATCGGAGGGGGGGGCCATTGTAGAGATGCCCGGGCCGAATGATGCGGTTATTTTCCAGTTGCTCAATAATATGCGCACTCCAGCCCGTGATGCGGCTCAGCACAAAAATGGGGGTATAGAGTGGGATCGGGAGGCCCATTAAGTAGTAGACACTCGCCACCGGGAAGTCCAGGTTTGGGTGGAGCTTCTTCGCGGCTAGCATCTCCGCCTCGACAATCTCAGAGATCTCCCCCCAGAGCCGCGTGCCCGTCCGCTCCGCGAGTTCCTTGGCGTAGCCCTTGACAATCTTGGCGCGCTCGTCGCCGTTCTTGTACTCCCGGTGCCCGAAGCCCATGATCTTCTTTTTCTGGACAAGTGCCTCCCTTACCCAAGTAGCGGCGCTTTCTGGTGTTCCTATCTCCTGGAGCATCTCCATGGCCGCCTCGTTTGCGCCTCCATGAAGAGGCCCTTTGAGTGTCCCGATTGCACTCACGACACCGCTATACAGATCCGAAAGCGTGGACACGGTGACACGCGCAGCAAACGTGCTGGCATTGAAGCCGTGCTCGGCATACAGAATCTGGGTCACATTAAACACATCGGCACTGTAGTCGGTTCGAGGCTCGCCGGTGAGTAAGTGAAAGAAATTAGCGTTGTGGCACAGCGAGGGATCGGGCGCTATCGGCTCCTGCCCTTGTGAAATCCTCCACGACGCACAAACCAGGGTCGGGAGCTTGGCGTAGAGCCGCTCCGCCTTGCGAATATTGGGCTCATCTTCTGGCAAAAACGTGGCCAGCAGCGCCACCGCAGCCTTGAGCCGATCCATCGGGTGAGCCGCGCTGGGCATCACACGAAAGAGCTCGTAGACGGCACTCGGCACCTCACGATCCGTACGCACACGCTGACAAAACACCGCCAAGCTCTCTTCACTCGGCAGGTCACCATGGAGAAGCAGATACGCCACTTCGTCCATGGTACAGTGCGTCACTAAGTCGTGGATGTCGTAGCCCCGGTACAGGAGCAGGTTTTTCTCAGCGTCTACCATCGAGACGGCGGAGATTCCGGCAATCACCCCTTCGAGGCCGGGTCTATAGTTACTTGTGTCCATGAATTCACCTCTTCGTCAAATTCGGAATAGTTTTCGTAGCCAATCAGTTCGTAGAGTTCGGCACGGGTCTGCATGCGCTCCAGTAAGCCTTGCTGCGTGCCTGTTTTGTGTAGTGTCAAGTAGACCTCGCGCGCCGTGAAGAGCATCGCGCGAAACGCGGTCATTGGGAAGATCATCAGTGCGTAGCCTAGCTGCGCAAACTCTTCCGCGGAGATTATCGGCGTCTTGCCAAACTCGGTCATGTTGGCAAGTAAATAGGTACCGGGGAGGGCGGTGGCAAAGGCTTCAAACTCTTCACGACTTTGCAGCCCCTCGGGAAAGATGGCATCGGCACCGGAGTCTACGTAGCGCTTCGCACGCTCGATGGCATCATCCAGCCCCGTCACGCCACGCGCATCAGTCCGGGCGATAAGGAAGAAGTCCGGGTCGTGGCGGGCTTTGACGGCGGCGCGAATCTTGGCTGCCATTGCCTCCGGTTCGATCAGGCTCTTGCCATCGAGATGTCCGCAGCGTTTGGGTGCGACTTGATCCTCAAGATGCAGCCCCGCCAGGCCCGAGTGCTCAAACTCCTCGACGGTTCGGGCAACATTGAGCACCTCCCCGTAGCCCGTGTCGGCATCGGCGATCACGGGGGTCTCCGGCACGGCGCGGCAGATATAGCGCGCCTGCTGGGCCATCTCGGTCAGCGTGAGCAGTGCGATATCGGGAAAGCCCGTGAGGGCGTTGGTCACTCCTGCCCCAGAAAGATAGAGCGCCTTGTGGCCGCAGGCCCGTGCCTGGAGCGCGGTAATGGCATTAAAAACCCCGGGCAGCACCACCTGGCTTTCACCGAGCAAGCCGCGCAGCCGCGCTCCGGGGCTCATGCGAAGAGCTCCAGCAACGGCGTCACGCTGGCTTCGTTTTCCAGAGCCAGGCACCTGCGAACCATCTCCGCCAGGCGATCCTCCGGGAAATAAATACGCGCCATGCTACGGAACTTATGCACCACCTCGGAATCCGACATCGGGTTTCGGGCGTGGCCGCGCGGGAACGTGACCTCGCAGACATGCTGCGTGCCGTCTTTTAGGGTCACGGTCAGCCGGTTAGGAATTCCCTCAGGGTAGCGCGGATTGAGCGCCGCATCCCCCACCACGGTGATGTTCTGGATAAAGTCCAGCAGCGCCTCGTTGCCTAGGTGTGCGGCATCAAAAGAATCCAGAGTGACATCGCCGTCCTGAAGCGCCACGGCAACACAGTACGGCAGGCTATGGTCCGCCGTCTCCCGAGTCGTGGGCCGCCACTTCTCCGGCTCGCCTCCGATAATCTCCACCGCCGCACTAAACGAGGCGATCTCGATTTTCGCAATCTCGCGCCAGTCGCCGATGCGATCCCGAAGCTGGAGGGCGGCGTCTATAGCGCTCTGGCTGTGGTACTCAGCGGGCCAGAACTTGATGTAGGTCTGGTTAATTATAAACGGCGGCCCAAAAGCCTTCGCGTCCAGAGAGAAGCTGCCGTGTGCCACTTGGTTAAAAAACCCCATCTCACCCTCGAAGATCGGGGCGGGGCCGGTCATGCCGAGTTTGGCGAGCTGCGCGGCGAAGATCCCGCCTCGGCTCGCGTTGGCAAAAGCACAACCCTTCCAGTGCGAGAGCATCCCCACGCGGGTCTGGCGCATGGCGTTGCCCACCGTACCCGCAATCCCTTGTGCGTGGGTGAGCTGCTCCTCGGTAAGTCCTAGAAGCTTTCCGCAGGCCAGACTCGTGGAGAACGCGCCGTAGGTGACATGATCCCAGCCTTGGGCACGGATCGAGTAGGCATCACAGAGCCGACACTGAACCTCGTAGGCCAGCACAATCGCTAGAATAACATCCTTGCCGCTTGCGCCGGCCACTTCGGCGGCGGCCAGGATCGCCGCGATATTATCCGAGGGATGCGCGGGTTCTTTGGAGAGATAGGTGTCGTTGAAGTCGAGATAGCGAAAAAGAACGCCATTGGCAAAGGCCGCGTGGTCCGGGGCGCTCTTGTGAGTTGTCCCGATCACGGTCGCGCCCGGCGAGGCACTTACGCTGAGCGCCAGCTCCCGTGCAATCCGCGAGGGCTGCGCATGGCGTGCGCCCATCGCGCAGCCCAGGGAGTCCAAAACGCGCCGCTTGGCCTCGTGGATTGCCTCGGGTGTTAGATCATCGTAGGTAAGATTTGCCGCGTAGCGGCTTAGTTTTTCAGCAAGGTTCATACTATCTCCGAATACAGATCAATGGTGATGTCGGCGAGGGCCACGGCTTTGAGCTGGCTCTCGGGGTTCGCTTCAAGGGCTGCGAGGGCTGTGGTGAGCCTGCCGACGCGGGCCTTGTCAAGCGGAGCGATCCGGCCCGCGACGAGGCGTTTGTGAAGTTGCACGGCGATCGTCAGCCTGTTGATCTCGTTCGTGCCCTCAAAAATACGGAAGATACGGGAGTCGCGGTAGAGGCGGGCGATGGCGTATTCCTCGGAGAAGCCGTAGCCGCCGTGGATCTGAAGTGCTTCGTCCACCACAAAATCCAGCATCTCCGTACAGTAGATCTTGGCAATGGCGCACTCAATCGCAAACTCCTCACCCGCCGCCGCCCCGCCGCCCCCGTGCAGCACGGGGGAAGTGTAGGAATCCAGTAGCGCTGCCGTTCGGTAGATAACACTCTCCGCGCGGGCGATTTTCTCAGCCATCCGTGCGAGCTTGTCGCCGATAATCTCAAATTTGTCTAAGGGCTGCCCGAACTGCTTGCGTGCGCTGGCATGCGCACGAGCAAGAGAGAGTGCCTCTTTCGCCATCCCCAGCGCGGCTGCGCCGATATTGAGCCGCCCGACATTGAGCGGGAAGAGCGCCGCCCGATACCCCTTACCAATCTCCCCGAGCACGGCATCGCGGGGAAGCTCGGCATCATCGAAGAATAGCGAGGCCGTACGTGAGCCTTTCAGTCCCAGCTTTTTCTCATCACGACCGACACTCAGACCCGGTGTCCCCCGCTCGACTAGAAACGCCGTGAGGTGCTCACCGTCCACTTTGGCAAAGACCGTGAACAGGTCCGCGATCCCCGCGTTGGTAATCCAGACCTTCTGGCCGTTCAGCCGCCAGCCGCCCTCGGGCGTTCGGGTGGCACGACACGAGAGCCCCAGCGCATCGGAGCCCGCATTGGGTTCGGAGAGCGCAAAGGCGGCGAGCGCCTCACCCGTCGCCAGCTTGGGTAGCCAGTGCGCCTTTTGTGCATCGGTTCCAAACCAGAGAAGCGGCAGTGTCGCGACTCCCGAGTGGACATTGAACGGGATCGCGAAGCTCGGGCAGGCACGCGCCGTCTCCTCACAGAAACGCGCAATCAGTGTCCGGGAGAGCGCAATGCCTCCAAACTCCTCAGGAATCGCCACGCCCATCAGGCCCAGCCGCCCGACCTCGCGGAGCAAGCTCTCCAGAAGCCCGTCTTCACCATCTTCCAGCCGGTCGGCGCGGGGCCGTACCTCGACCTCCAGATACGGCTGAATCGCCGCGAGGCACTGCTTCTCAAAGGAGTTGAAGGGCCGCTGAGTCGGGAACTCCCCCTGCAAAAACGCCCCGCCGGTCTTGCTCATCCGAAGGGGTACCTCTCCGAGGCGAGAACCGTGGCCGCCAGCGTCCGCCGTAGAGCAACCGCATCGGTGGCGCAATCAGGAGCAATCCTCTGCTGAATGCTCGCTCGCAGAGCTTGGTCGGCGTTGCAGCGGGTGAGCACCAGATCAGCGTGGGCGACGGCAGCCGTTTGAGACTCATGCTGATAGAGCGCGGTGCAGATTTTTGCCGTGTCCTGCGCCGCCCCCTTGAGCTTTTGCGTCCGTAGTGCAGCGCTTTCATGGCAGTAGGCGGCGCAAATAATATCCGACACGGCTCCGAGTGCCTCTTGCTCTTCACTGAGACTCGTACCGAAGCGTTCCACTAGAAGCTGGAGCAGGCGCAGTCCGACGCGTTTCTGGCTGCACGAGGTGGC
>NZ_JAYUPA010000508.1:0-4556 GCF_043760365.1 Armatimonas sp. | reverse complement strand
GCGAAGATACTTGGGGCAAAAGCCTCCGGGAAAATAGCGCGACGCCAGAATTTATGTTGAGCCCTTACTTGGTAAGTCTACCGAGTAAGGGCTTTTCTGGTTGATATAGATTTTGGGGTTACCCTTCCCCGATTTCGCTTTCTTTTTCTCCAAGAGTACCCTGCCACTCCCTTGCCTGGTCGAGCGCTGCCTCGACCTGCGCCAGTGTGCGCGTTTCCGTGTGTGTGATGGCACCGCGTAGGCGGGTCGCGCCTGGGATGCCTTTGAAGTAATGGGGAAGTAGTCCACGTAGCTCTCGGACGCCAATGTTCTCACCCTGTTGCAGGCACTGAAGCCGAGCATGCTGACGGGCGATTGCAAAGCGCTCGTCAATGGTGGGGCCAGAGCCGTAGGTGCCCGTAGCAAGATAGTCGGCGATTTGTTTGAGGAGCCACGGGTTTCCCAGTGCTGCACGGCCCACCATGACAGCGTCGCAACCGGTCTCAGCAACCATGCGTGCGGCGTCCTCGGGCGTCTCTATATCACCATTTCCCACGACCGGAATTAAGTCGCCGACTTCTTCTTTAACCCGTGCAATGATGCTCCAATCTGCGGTTCCTGAGAAACCTTGGCTTGCGAAGCGTGCATGTACCGCAATGGACTTTGCGCCAAGCTGCGCTGCTGACTTCGCAAACTTTATTGCAGTAATGTGGGGTTGCTGAAACCCGGCACGTACTTTCACGGTCACGGGTTTGTTAGGGACTGCCTCAACTACCGCTTTGACTACGGCCTCCGCTTGGCAGATGTCTTTCAGGAGCGCCGCACCGGCACCCGTCTTAGCGACTTTGGGTACCCAGCAGCCCATATTGATATCCACACCATCCGCGCCAGCGTCACAGACTATTCGTGCCGCCTCGGCCATCACTATTGGGTCGGCGCCAAAGAGCTGACAGAAACTGGGGTACTCATCGGCGCTCCAGTCGAACATCCCGAAAGTCTTTTCGTTCTTGTAGTGAATCGCCATCGAGCTAATCAGCTCGGTGACAACAAGCCCACAACCGCCGATCTGTTTGCAGATCACGCGGTAGGGATGGGAGGTGATTCCGGCCATAGGTGCCAGAACCACATTGGGGACGATATCAATATTGCCAATTCGCACGATACTATTCTATCGTGTGGGTTTGCCGTCACGGTAAATACGAATAAAATGATCGGCCATCTTAATGGGGAATGTTGTTCCTGGAAACACGCCCTTGGTGGGCATGTGGCAGGAAACGCACTTCGTTGTGGGATTGACGGGGCATATTTTCTTCGGAGCGGAGTGGCAGGAGAGGCAGGTTTTCTCGTAACGACGCTGATCCGTGGACACGTCTTCGTGGGGATTGTGGCACGTCACACAGCTTAGCTTGTCTTGGCTCTGGGTGAAGCACTTGCTCAGCGAGAGACCGTACGGCTGGAAACGATTCGTGGCCTGCTTGGCGAACTTGTCCATGTGTGCTACATCGGTGGGTGAGCGGTGACAGCGTCCACAGGCCTCATTGATGGCTTTTCCCCCCGCACCGGAGAAGGCGATGAGCTTCAGCCCACCGGACATATCCCTCTTCTGCATGGCGGAGACATGTGCCCCTCCCGCTCCATGGCACGATTCACAACCTACCCCGAAGAACTTCCGCTCCGGCATCAGCGTCTCGGGCACCGAGACCGCGTGGCAGCCGATACAGCGTTTCGCCTCCGCTCTTGTGTGGGTCTGCCCGACGACATTACTCTCAAAGCCCTCTTGGCCTGGCGTGACAATGAACTTTTTCTCGTGAGGGAAGTAGCTCTGCCGTATCTCTAAACTACCCTCTTCATGAAGGGCAAGATAGGTCATCCCGGTCTTGCCAGAGCCTAGGGCCAGATCCAGAGGGACAGAGACAGGCTCACCCGTATCTTTGTTAGGAACAATGATCGTGAGCTGTTTTTGTTCCCAGGCTAATTTTCCCCCACCGGGAACGGGACCCACGGGCGCAGCGAGCGCTCCAAGCTCGGTTTGGGAGGCCAGGAAGAGAGTTTTCATGTGGCGAGAGTTCTTGTGGGTCTTAAATTCCGCCGCATGGCATGGCTTGCAGGCGGAGTTGCCCACATAGGTTTCTCGCGTCAGGCTTTCCTGGTTTCCCCAGGGGTTGGCACTTGTCTCTGTGGAGGCTACGGGTTGGGAAGGTGTCTGCGAGCAGGCGGCTAGGAGCAGGAGAAACCCCGGGATAAAAAAATAACAAATGGATAGGAGTGGACGCGGCATCGGCTCTGGGAGGAGTATACCTTACTTCAAGCTCTCGCTGATTTATCGCTTGCCGTCTTTCCCCAGGACGTGACGGCGAGTGGTTTGCCGAGCAGCGCAGCAAGGTCTACAGCATGCGCTTGGGCAGACCCTGCCCAGGGGCGATAGATTGGTTTTGCCGCTCGTAGCGCTTCCGTCAGGCTTTCCTGGTATGTAAGATCCTGCCACGACCCGGGTGTGAGTGTCAAATTCTCATAGCCTGTTGCGAGTTGCCAGTCGCTGATAGGCTCCATTCGATCCAGACATGTCACTGCGAGGGCATCTATGCGTCCGGCAACCGCTAGGCCGTAGCGTAGGAGCCCAACATCCGGCCAGCCAACGCGTAGCTCGCCCTGCCAGGGATTGTCGGGGTTGGTGTCGTCGGCGAGGAGCTTCGTGAGCGCGGCAGCTTCTGTGGGGAAAGGCCCGGCCCCGTGCCGAGTCGCGTAGCCTCTGAGCACGCCCAGCGAGGTGATTTCCGCACCACTGCCCTCCAGTAAGTGAAACGCATTTGCTGTTGTTACAGTGGACCAGGTGGTGTAGGGATGAAATCCGCGCCATTCATCCAGTAGCACCCCCTGAGAACCTTCAAAAATCGTTGCCGCCTTTACACGCGCCAGGTGCTCTCGAAGATAGCCCTCTGGGGCAAGTGTCACACTTCCAAGTAAGCTCTGGCAGATCGTGATCCAGGCATTCAGCTCCTCGTCATCAGAGTCAATCAATAGCCCAGGGCACTCCATGCGCTTGCGTGTTCTATGCCGCAGGAGCCGCTCACGGAGTGCAATGGGGTTGGTGAGATGCCGGACACGGAGGGCATCGCTTGGGTAGGCGAGTGCCTCTGCCTGCGTCTCGCCAATGCCTAACCCACACGAGCCATGGCGGGCGGTGCCACGTTTCTGCTCTTTGTAGCGGTTCGCGGCCATGTGCCAGGGGGATGTCAGGAGCGCCTCGGGGTGCAAAAACAGCCGCGAGAGAGCGTCGTTAACCCCACTTGCCTTGAGCCCCTCGTTCTCCCAGAAGAGGGTGAGTGGGTTGACGAGCATAAACTCCGAGAGATAGGTGCGCACGCCCGGCACAAATGTCCCCGCGCCAAACTGCTGGAACGTGTGGGCATTTCCCTCCGGAGTCTGCACAGCGTGAGCGGCTTGTGCCCCACCTGAGTGGCGGACGATCAGAGGCGAGCGCCCGGAAGTGGCTAGCTCCCGGGTCGCCCAGTCTACGATGGTTCCCTTGCCGCTATCGCCAAAGAGCAGGTCGGTAACAATAATCGCGCGGTGCATGGGTTTACAGGCGCACGGCTTTGGAGCCGCTCTCCGTGGCCACCAGCGCACTCGCCGCCACGGGGGCCAGTGTCCCCGGTGCGATTTTGCCCAGGGCGCTCGCTGCCGACGCGACGCGCCCTGCATCGAATCCATGTTTCTTGAGCGCCGCTGCTGAGTCCGTGACCGCACGGCCTGCGAGTGCTCCGATAGTCATGGCAAGCTGCGGGACAATCTGCTCACGCTCTGCGGCTCGAATGACGTGCTGCGCGGGCAACAGCTCCTTCCAGGACTGCTCGATGCTCTTATCATCGAAGTGATAAGTCCCACCGGGCCGAATAAGAAAGACATTCCAGCGCCGCTGAAGCTCCTCGGCAATGAGCGCGGTGGAGATGTCTTGCCCGATATCTTCTCCGAGCCACTGTTTTACCGCATCGCGGCTGACACTCTTGTAGTAGTTCTCATCACCGATCAAGAACAGTGCGCCCTTGGTGCCGCGTTTCTCCCAGGCATCGGTGACAACATGACGGGCGAAGAAGTAGAGCGCCAGGTCATACGACTCCTCGTGGGTTCCGCCGCCGCCGCCCTCCAGATAGATCTGCGAGAGGCACTTCTCCACCAGGGAATCGTCCGCCTCGAACTCTCCCATCTGAAGCGGGGCGGAGTCGCAGAAGGCATCGCCCACCGCGCCGAAGCAGAGCTGTGGATTGGCGACCACATTTTCTTTGAGCACGAAGCCCATGAGCTTGCCCAGCTCTTTTTGCAGATAGTTTGGAATATCGCGCATCGAGCCGGTGACATCGAACATCACGGCAATCGGAAACGAAAGGGGGCTGTCGGCGTTGTCGCGTGACTCACGATTGAGCTTGGTGCGGACATCCATACTCTCGTGGAGGCCACTGTGGGTAAAGAGCGACGTTCCTGTGGCGGTTCGTGCCGCCGCCCGTGCGCTGTAGCTTACCGAGTCGAAATATCCTGATCCCATTTTTTTCTCCTACGGAACGATAAACTCGGCAAATGCT
>NZ_JAYUPA010000507.1:0-1625 GCF_043760365.1 Armatimonas sp. | reverse complement strand
GTGCGGTGGCGAGAAATCTTAGCTTCGGGTTGTTCTCAATGATATGGTTCATTCCCCACGGGCTCTCGAACAAACAAACAAAATTCCCAAAGCTATCTTCCACACGCCGCGTCCCCATTCCCCAGTACACCTCCTTGAGCGCGTCTTCGGGGCCTTGAATCCAGCGGGCATGGTTGTAGGGCAGGCGGTCTAGCCCCGTGTCCACACCGTACTCGGAGAGCAAGCGGAACTGGATTACCTCAAACTGGAGCTGCCCAACGACGCCTAGAATCGGCTCGGTGCGCCCGGCATTGATCTCGTGGAAGAGCTGTACGACACCTTCCTCACTGAGCTGCTCGATGCCTTTTTGAAACTGCTTGTATTTTTCGGAACGGCGGTTGCGCAGCACCCCAAAGTGCTCCGGGGCGAAGCGCGGAAAGCCTCGGAAGCGCACGGGAGTGCCCGTGCAAACCGTGTCGCCGAGCTGAAAAACGCCGGGGTTGGTGAGGCCGATAATATCGCCGGGGTAGGCCACTTCCACCGTCTCACGATCCGATGCAAAGAGTTTCTGAGGCCGCGTCAGGCGCACGGACTTCTTGGAGCGCGGATTGAAGGCCACCATATCGCGCTCAAAACGCCCCGAGACCACGCGCAGAAATGCCACTCGATCACGGTGATTCGGGTCCATATTGGCCTGAATTTTGAAGACAAAGCCCCGAAACTCGGCTTCATTGGGCGCAATCTCACCCTCTTGTGCCGAGCGCGCGGTGGGAGCAGGCGCGAGGTCAATAAAACGCTTTAAGAAACGCTCAACCCCAAAGTTGGTGACGGCGCTCCCAAAGAACAGCGGCGTGATCTCGCCCTTGGCGATGCGCTCGGGGTCGAGCGGCTCACCGGCCACGTCCAGCAGCTCGATGTCCTCGCGGAGCTTCTGCGCAGGGCCTTGCCCAATAATCGCATCCAGCGTCGGGTCGCTCAGATCCACAATGCGCACGGGGGCTTTGTTCGCGCCGTGCTGCACTCTATCGTATAAGTGGAGCTGGCTACTCTGCCGGTCATAGACCCCCTGGAACTGGTCGCCATCCCCGATGGGCCAGAAGACGGGCGCGGAGCGAATCCCCAGCACTTCCTCTAGGTTTGCCATCAGATCCAGCGGATCGAGACCGGGGCGATCCATCTTATTGATGAACGTAAAGATCGGAATCCCGCGCTGGCGACAGACAGCAAAGAGCTTGATGGTCTGCGGCTCAACCCCACGGGCATTGTCAATCAGCATCACGGCACTGTCGGCAGCCACAAGAGTGCGGTAGGTATCCTCGGAGAAGTCCTGGTGACCGGGCGTGTCCAGAAGATTCAGCACGCAGCCACCGTACTCAAATTGCAAGACCGTGGACGTAATCGAGATCCCGCGCTGCTTCTCCAGCTCCATCCAGTCCGATGTCGCTTGCCGCCGGTTCTTCTTCGCCGTCACCGAACCCGCGAGCTGAATCGCGCCCCCATAGAGAAGCAGCTTCTCCGTCAGGGTCGTCTTTCCCGCGTCCGGGTGAGAGATAATCGCAAACGTGCGCCGCCGCGTAATTTGATGCTCTAAGTCAGTCATAGCCAAGTGTCAGGATACCATGATCTCCTTGAGGGCCTCATCGGCG
>NZ_JAYUPA010000506.1:0-1626 GCF_043760365.1 Armatimonas sp. | reverse complement strand
GCGTCGCCCGGGCAGATGCTACGCCCCACGAACCATAAGATCCGTGAGATTATCCAGAGTGGTGGCCTGGGCAAGCTTTCTTGGGCCGTGGCGGGCGCTGCATTCGGCTCCTACCACGAGACGGAGGGCGTCCGTACCGGCGACACCCCCCTCAGCAATATCAACCCGAGCTGGTACTGGAGAAAGCCCGGCGGCGGTCCCCTCTACGACATGACAGTCTATGCGCTGCACTCCCTCACCGGTGTTCTGGGACCCGCCCAGCGCGTCACGGCGATGTCCGGGATTGGTATTAAAACGCGCCACTTCAAGGGCGAGGCGTATGAGTGCGACGCCGATGATAACACGGTGATTCTGGCGGACTTTGGCAACAATGTTTTTGCTTTCATTCACGGGACATTTGCCGGGATGGTCAGCGAGTTCGGGCAGCCCAGCTACTTTGGTGAGAAAGGCTCGATCGTGGGCACCAAGCTCAACGGTGAGGCGATTGACTACCCGGGCAAGTCCGACGGCCTCTCACCGCTGCAAGTGACGCCGCATGTCGCGGGCAAGTACGCCGCCCACGGCAAGCTCGGCGAGCACCATGTGTATGAAGACACCATGCAGCTCGTGCGCTGGGTGCGCGACGGCAAGCCCAGTATCGTCACCGCAGACCACGCGGCGCACGTCATCGAGATCATCGAGGCGGGCTACGCGGCGGCAGAGACTGGCGTCACTCAGACTCTTAAGACGACATTTACGCTTCCCGAGGATCTCACAGCGGCCTCGTAGGCAGGCCTCTTTCCCTAGCCTCTCCTCCCGCACCAGGGAGGAGAGGGTTTTTGAAAAAATTCTGGTGTTTACTATGGATGAACGTGAACTAGAAAATATGGTTCGTGGGCTCATGTTTGATGCCCAGCAGAAACCCGGTCTCTATCGCTTCAAGCTTCTTTGCTTTATTCTCTTTGCCTACTTATTTATCTTTTTGATGGTTGCCCTCGCTTTGGGAGTTGCCGGAGGGATCATCTGGGGGCTTGTTTGGATCGGCCAGCAAGTCAGTGCAGGCAATATACGCATTAGCTTAGGAATCGGCAAGCTGATGTTACTTGTGGTTCCGATTTTACTGGGGCTGTTTGTCTTCGCCCTTTCCAGCCTACGCTCGCTCTGGGTTGTTCTGCCCGAACCAGAAGGATTGGTTCTAGAGCGGGGCCAAGCGATAGTCCTCTTTCAGGAAATAGAAAGTCTTCGTGAGGCACTCGGAGTCCCAACTTTCCATCAAGTGATCCTCACGGATGAATTTAACGCCGCTGCTCTCCAGGTACCACGCTTGGGCATCCTTGGCTTCCAGCGCAACTACTTCCTCATAGGAATTCCGCTTCTGCTCACCCTCTCACCAGAGCATCTGCGTGGCGTGTTGGCTCACGAGATGGCGCATCTCTCGCGTAAACACAGCGCCTTTGGAGCCTGGATCGCGCGGATGAGCTACACATGGCGAGTGCTGTTGATCACGTTGGAAGCCCAAGACAACAGTGGTGTCGATGTTTTCTACTCTTTCTTCTCCTGGTTTGTTCCTCGAATGGAGCTTCGGAGCTTTGCGATGCGCCGCCAAAAAGAATTCGAGGCGGATAAACTTGCGGCGGAAGCTGTGGG
>NZ_JAYUPA010000505.1:0-1627 GCF_043760365.1 Armatimonas sp. | reverse complement strand
CGCATCTGGAAGCCGTGGCCTACCGGTTTGCCGCGATCCGCGAGCACCTGCGGCCCGTTGCCCCAAAGGCGGAGCTCATCGGCACGGGCGCGGGCTTGCTGGCATCGCCTCTCTGGCAGCAGATCCTCGCCGACGTGCTGGGCGAGCCCATTCTGATCAGTAGCGAGGAAGAGGCATCGTCACGCGGGGCCGCTCTCTGGGCACGAGAACAGCTTGGTCTGGGCCGCATCGAAGACGCTCCCCTCCCGGAAATTCTGCACCGAGTCAAACCCAATTCCGCCCACACCAAAATCTATACCGGGGCACGCCAGCGCCACGAGGCACTTTTGAAACTGCTCTGCCCTGTCAATAATTAAACACATGAAAAAAAAGAAATCCTCCCTCCCCATGCGCCCTATTGCGCCCCTCCCAGTACCGAACCTGCGCACAGAGTCAGACGAAACACTTGTCAATGTGCCCGACGGAATCACGATTTTCTCCTTCACAGTAACTTACGATGCCATTGAGGATGAGTACGCGACTCGTGTTCCCGACGGTGACCGAGACAAAATCCACAAGCTTGCGTTTGGCAGAACCAGCCCTCGTAAAAAAATTCCTCTTCTGAAAGAATGGATCGAGCGCTACCCAAATTTTCCGCGCCTCTATAACTTTCTCAGCGCCGCTTATGTTGCTGCCAAAGACTATCCCTCCGCCGAGGCTCTCGTTCGGGAGACCTATGAGCGCTTCCCTGAGTATCTGTTCGCACGAATCAACTACGCAGATATCTTATTGCGCAATGATAGGGAGGACGAGGTCGCCGCACTCTTCCCGGAAGGCTGGGCGCTTCCCATGATATTTCCAAATCGGAGTACGTTCCATGCCACCGAGGTGACGGGTCTCGCTGGGCTAGCCGCACGTTATTTCCTACGCCAAGACGATGGCGACCAGGCAATGATCCATATTCAGACACTGCTGAAAGTGGGTGGTAAAAAGGATCCCGCGCTCCCTGCGATCCTCTCGGAGCTCCTGGATTATCGTCTACGCAACGACTTTGAGAAAGACAAACTCTCAGCACTAACCGCGAAGCTTCCGTTAGGTCGGTTGCTCACAGGCCGATAAACTCCGACAGCGACGTTCCTGCCGCGAGTAGGTGCTCTTTCGCCGTGGCGGCCTCCTCAAACACAGCGGCGAGGAGGTCGTCCCAGGCGTAGTACAGTCCTGCAATGTCCTCGATAGGAGCCAGAAAGCGTCCGGTGGACTCGCTCCCCTGGGGGATTTCTCCCAGTCCTTGGACATCGGCCACAAACGTGGGAGCGTGGCGAATCGCTCCGGTTTGGGTGTCGGTGAGGATAAAATGCCCCAGGCAGATCATGCGCCCCAGAGTCACGCCCGCCTCCTCAAATGCCTCGCGCCGCGCCGCCGCCTCAGGCGTCTCGCCCGGCTCCAGCCGTCCGCTAGGGATGCACCAGCCGCGCCCCGGAATCTCCGCCAGCACGATCTTGTCCCCATAAAATGGGAAGACCAGTGCGGCAGGAGTCGGAGAACCTTCGGAGGCGTACGCGGCAAAGGTAGCACGCTCGTTGCGCCAAGTGACGTGTGGAAAGCCCATTGCTTAAGTCTACCAGGCATAACCCTCAGGCGAGGGCTT
>NZ_JAYUPA010000504.1:0-4562 GCF_043760365.1 Armatimonas sp. | reverse complement strand
CTTGTTGCTCGGCTCCCACCAGGTAGTAGCGCACTCTCTCATGGTGGATGTACTGGTGCGCGAGGGCCATTTTCTCGATAAACGGCTTGCGCTCCTCGGGATCTTTGCCCAGGCGAATAAAGACAAAGTCAGGGGCGAGACGCGTGCCGAAAATCCGGAAATCTTTCTGCTCCTCTCCCAAAGCGAGCTCCAGCAACAAAGGGAATATTTCCTGAACGGCAGCCTGCGTGGCGGGCACTTTAACCCGTTTCTCAAGCTCTGAAAGCCCGGGCGATTCTCGCAGACGCGGTGTTTGCGTCAGAGGCTCCTCAATGACCCGTGTTCGTGCAAGCTTCCACTTAGTGCCGCCCTCGGAGACAAAACGATAGCGACAGCGGCGGTAGCCTGTGGTGGTAATCTCCAGCCACTCGTGGGACACGGTGAAAAGCTTGAGACTCTCATAGGTCTCCACCAGAGCAGCGCCATCTTCGAGCTTGAAGCTATCAATCTGTGTCTTCTGCTCCGCCGTCTTTGTCACGGTAAGTGTTTTTTGTAGTTCGGTGCGTAGCTTTTCGAAAGGGATGGTGTCCTGGTGGGTGTCCGTGTGGACGTAGTCCGCTGTGCAGGGGGCGAGGTAGGCGGCTGCATCCCGCGCCCCAAACGCTTTATCCCGCTCTGTCAAAAACGCCTGGATTGCGGTCCGGGCCGATGCCAGAGCGGGTGAGGGGGGCGGAGTGACTTTTTTCTGCGCCCACGCGCCGCCACACAGCAGAACCCAGCCGCTACACAGAAAAAGCAACCGGAAAGTGACATAACGCATCGGGCTACACTCCTTATTTTTGTTTTAGTTAGTGACTTTCTTGGGTGGCCTCTGCCACTGTTTTAAATGCTGTTGAGAGAGCGGGATAGAGTGCTCTGTAGGTAGGATAGTAGCGAGAATAGGTTTTAGATTGTAGCGTATCGGGCTTGGCACCAGCGCGAATCGAGACGGTGGCGGCGCAGGCTTCGGGGACACTCGCATAGGCTCCGCATCCCACAGCGGCCAGAAGCGCGGCTCCGAGAGCAGGGCCTTCGTCTATGTTGAGCAGGACGTGTTTTTTCTCGATCACATCGGCCATCATCTGAAGCCAGAATGCGGACTTTGCCCCGCCACCCGATGCACGAATCTCGCTCACGGGGACATCCATCTCACTAAAGAGCGTGAAGAGATCCTTAAAAGCATAGCTTACTCCCTCTAGCACGGCGCGAGCGAACCAGTCTTTGGTGGAGCGCAGGGTTGCGCCAAAGAAGACACCACGAGCATCAGGATCGAAGTGGGGATTGCGCTCGCCCGCGAGATACGGCAGATAGAGCAAGCCCTCACAGCCTGCGGGGGCCGTCGCCGCGCCCTGAGTGATGGCATCGTAGCTCATGCCTTGCGCGAAGGTGTCTCGGTACCAGCGCAGGGAGCCGCCTGCCGAAATAACGCAGCCCATCTGTGCCCAAGCACCGGGGACGGCGTGGCAGAAAGTCTGGACGCGCATCTGGGGATCGATCGCCGCCGTGTCTGAGTGCGCAAAGACGACGCCAGACGTGCCCAGTGAGGAAACGACTTGCCCGGAGCTCACCACGCCGCAGCCCACCGCGCCCGCCGCCTGATCGCCGCCGCCGCCCACCACGGGAGTTCCTGCCTTTAGTCCCGTCAGCGCCGCCGCCGCCGCCGAGATCACCCCCGTCTGCTCCGGCGACTCGACCACGCGTGGCAGCCACTCGGTCGGGATACTTAATTTATCGAGCGCCGTCTTGGACCAGGTGCGCTTGCGGACATCAAAGAGCGATGTGCCGGACGCATCGCTCACTTCGGCGGCAAACTCCCCCGTGAGCTTGAAGCGAATGTAGTCTTTTGGCAGCAGCACGTGCGCGACTTTTTCATAGACCTTCGGCTCGTTCTTGCGTAGCCAGAGTATCTTCGGCGCGGTGAAGCTCGTGAATACCGGCTGGCCCAAGATCTCGTAGCAGCCCTGCGTCCCCCCCAGAAGCTTCGTAATCTCGGCACACTCCGCACCGGTTCTCGCATCGCACCAGAGCAGCGCGGGCCGCAGCACCTGATCGTTCTTGTCCAGAAACACCGAGCCGTGCATCTGCCCCGTCAGCCCGACCCCGGCCACGTCCTCGCCTCGCTTGCCCGCCTTTGCCAGCACGCCCTGGATCGCCTGAATCGCCGCTTGCCACCAGTCCGTGTCCGGGTGCTGCTCCGCCCACTGCGGGCGCGGTGTGGAGAGCGCGTACTCGTGTAAGTCCGAGGCGAGCAGGGTGCCGTTTTCGTCAATCAAGACGGCCTTCGTGCCGCTGGTACCCGTGTCAATTCCAAGAAACAGTGCCATAGTTAGGAGATTATTTCGCCAAAAATCACTCACTCTCCTGCTCCTGAAGCTCCGAACCGTGATCGAGATGCTGCGGCGGCTGGAGTACCGGAGCTACGACTACGCCGTGGCGCTGGAGGCGGCACTGTCGTGGGCGTGGTTTTTGAGGGCGAGAGTAGACTTGATACCACGGCGGATCATCTTCTGCGCATCCCAAATATCCGCCCTGAGCTGGCCCCGATTGTCTCCATTGTGCCGATGCAGCTTCTGGCGTATTTAGTCGCTCAGCAGCGTGGCTGCGATATTGATATGCCCCGCAACCTCGCGAAATCCGTCACCGTCGAATAGCCACGAAAAAAACAAATGCCCCTCTCCGTGAAGCGGGAGAAGGGCAGAGCAGAGACTAGCTACGCCTTGACAAGGTCACCGCGCAGCTCGCCGCCAGGGTTGAGCCCCGTGTGAACGTTGATGTAGTGCGTCTTGTTGCTCAGGCCAGACACGGCTGCATCGTACTTGAAGTCGATATGAAGCTCGCCGGGCTTGCTCGTATCGCGCGTTCCCGTTCCTGTACCCGTGAGCAGGTTGAGCACGATGGACCCATTCACGCCTGGGGCTCCTACATGGATATGTGCCCCTGTGATGGTACCGGTAAGGCCAAGGAGATCCACGACCACGCGGGTTTTCCCGTCCACCGTTGACACTGATGCCGTACCGACACCCGGTGCGCTATTGGCGGGCACTTCCTGGCTACCCAACAACGTTGTGGTGAAGTAGTCCGTGGGAACCACTCCCGAGTTGCTTCCACAGCCTGCAAAGAGAGCGCCACTTAGAGCGAAAAGCGCACATAAAACACGTCTTGTTAACATAAAAAATCCTCCGACTTGCATTTTACCTTAATCTACGCTCTTTGAAACAGCGCTTCGCAAGCACCCGATTCCCTCGACCTCGACCTCCACAAGATCGCCCACAACAAGCGGCCCCACTCCGGGCGGTGTCCCGGTTGCGATCACATCTCCGGGCTCTAAGGCAAACCACTGGGACAGATAGGCGATGAGCTTGGGGATTGAGTGGATCATCTGGCTCGTGGTGCCGTCCTGGCGCGTCTCGCCATTCACGCGGAGCTGCACCCGAATCGCCGATGGGTCTGGGATCTCGTCCACCGTCACTAAATGCGGCCCAAGCGGGCCAAATGTGTCGAGGCTCTTGGCCAGAAACCACGGGTGTCCCTTGCTTTGGAGCGCCTTGGACTTCTCCCGTGCCGTCACATCATTAAAGCAGGTGTAGGCCACGACGCAGTCCATTGCGTCTTTTTCGGCGATATTCTTTCCGCCCTTGCCCAGCACTACGAGTAGCTCGCCCTCAAAGTCCACGCGTCCCGCCCAGTCGGGAAGACAAATCTCACTGTCCGGTCCAATCACGCTCTGGGAGGCTTTTAAAAACACGACGGGCTCATCAGGGACGGCATTACCCAGCTCTTTGGCGTGCTCGGCGTAGTTACGGCCAATGGCGAGGATGCGATTGGGGCGTGGAATCGGCGCAAGGCGCGGCGCAAACGGGGCAAGCAGCAAATCATCGAGCTGCCCCGTTTCTAAAAGCACTGCCACTGCTCGCTCCAGCCGCTTGCCCAGCGCCGTTGCGTCGCACGCTGCCTCGAATGGTGTGGTAGGAGCCGCCGCCGTGTCGCCCGCTGCCGCCAGCGCCGCTGCCACAGGCAGGAGCTGCTCCTCGTCGCCGTAGGTCACGGCCAGCCGATTGTCCGAA
This sequence comes from Armatimonas sp., assembly GCF_043760365.1. Taxonomy (GTDB): domain Bacteria; phylum Armatimonadota; class Armatimonadia; order Armatimonadales; family Armatimonadaceae; genus Armatimonas. The sequence goes on along the minus strand of NZ_JAYUPA010000504.1, from coordinate 480 downwards.
AGAAGTGCCAGTTTCATAGGGTCACCGCACCGTGCTTCCTGAGTCGGCCTTTTTATCGGGCTGGAGGAGAATCGCATTGCCCTCGGCATCGGTGGCGGCCAGAAGCATACCCTTACTCTCGACACCACGCATCTTGCGGGGCTTGAGGTTGTAGACCACGACAATCTGCCGCCCGACCAATTCTTCAGGGGTGTAAGCGGTGGCGATGCCGCTGACGATCTGCCGATCCTCTTCGCCGATCTTCAGTTGTAGCTTCAGAAGCTTGTCGGCCCCTTCCACTTTCTCGGCAGCCACAATATCAGCGACACGTAGCTCGACTTTTAGAAAATCATCAATCGTAATTTCGTTACTGGCCTCAGCCGGTGTCTCAGTGGCCACAGTGGGCGCGGGTGTTGTTTCCAAGGGTTTCTCCGTTAAAGTTAAGATTTTCGTATCAACGCGCGGGAAGAGGGGCGAGGGCGCGCCGGTCTTGATGCCGCC
>NZ_JAYUPA010000503.1:0-4568 GCF_043760365.1 Armatimonas sp. | reverse complement strand
ATGGCAAGGGGGATGAAGGATTGAGACGAATAACGGGTAGCGAAGTAGCAAACGATGCGGCACCGTGGAGGCTAGAGCTCACCGGGCGCTGGCCGCAGGTGGATGCAAAGACAAGCATGGACTGGCGCGAGAGTGGTAACGATCCGGGGCGCATGCGGCACGCGAAGCTGACGCAGCTCAATAAAAAGACGGTCAAGAATCTCAAGCTGGCGTGGGAGTTTCGGACGGGCGATGCGGGTGCGGGGACGACGATTGAGTGCACGCCAGTTATCGTCGAGGGCGTGATGTACCTCACCACGGTGAAGCTGCGTGTTGTCGCGCTGGAGGCGGCGACAGGCAAGCCAATCTGGGTGCACGATCCGAAGTCGAGTGGTGTCCACCGAGGGCTGACTTATTGGACCGACGGTAAAATCGCCCGGATTCTCTGCGCCCTCCCCGATGGAAAGCTCCTCTCTCTGGATGCTAAGACCGGCATGCCCGACGCGAACTTTGGCAAGAACGGAACCGTCAATCTGCGCGATGGCTACGAGCGCGATCTCTCAAAGCTCAACTACGGCTGCACGTCGGCGCTGGCATTATTTGAAAACTTAGTGGTCGTGCCGATCATCAACTCTGAGGGACAGCCAGGCGCACCAGGCGATATTCGGGCCTTTGATGTGCGCACCGGCAAGGAGGTCTGGCGCTTTCACACCGTCCCTGAGCCCGGCGAGTTTGGCAACGACACCTGGGCCAAGGACTCCTGGCGCGAGCGTTCGGGAACCAACGCCTGGACGGGCTACACGGTGGACACGAAAAATGCAATTGTCTTTGCCGCGACGGGCTCAGCGGCATCGGACTTTTACGGGGCGGATCGGCACGGGGCGAACCTCTTTGCCAACTGCCTGATCGCGCTTGATGCAAGAAGCGGCAAGCGGCTCTGGCACTTCCAGACGGTGCACCATGATCTCTGGGACCACGACAACCCGTGTCCGCCGACGCTCTGCATCGTGAAAGGTAAAGAGTGTGTCGCGCTGCCCACCAAGACGGGCTTTGTCTATGTCTTTGAGCGCAAGACCGGCAAGCCCCTGTTCCCCATTATCGAGAAAGCCGTCCCGCCCTCAGACATTCCCGGTGAGCAAGCCTCGCCTACCCAGCCCATGCCGCTCGCGCCGCCGCCGCTCACAGCTCAAGTCATCACCGACGCCGAGCTTACGGTGCCCGCCAACGGACGACGCTACGGCCAGTGGCGTCAGCCGCCGAGTGTCGAGGGGACAATCTGCACACCGGGCTTTCATGGCGGCGCGAACTGGAGCGGCGCGGCCTACGACCCGGCAACGGGCTATCTGTTCGTCAATACCAACAACGTCCCCAGTGTGGTTCAGCTCAAGGCCAACGGGCGCGGCGGCTATGATTTCCAGGGCTACAACTGGCTCCGCGACAAAGACGGCAGGCCGGGCGTGAAGCCGCCATGGGGCAGCCTCACTGCTGTGGATTTGAACAAGGGCACGTTCGCCTGGCGCATCCCGCTGGGCCACTACCCCGAGCTGGCCGACAAGACCACGGGCACCGAGAACTTCGGTGGCTGCATTGTCACCGCAGGCGGCCTGGTCTTCATCGCCTCCACCCGCGATGAGCTGCTCCGTGCCTTTGACAAAGACACCGGCAAGCAGCTCTGGCAGCACAAGCTCCCCGCGGGCGGCTACGCCTGCCCAGCAACCTACTCGGTCAATGGCAAGCAGTTCGTGGTGATTGCCGCAGGCGGCGGCGGCAAGATCGGCACCAAATCCGGCGACAGCTACCTCGCGTTTGCCCTGTAGTAAGCAATGCTCCAGCGAACACAAAGCCAGACACTTGAAGAGTTCACGGAGCGTCTTCAGCACGAAAACAAACGCGCAGAATGGATAAAGTACAATCTAAAACTAGCCACCTGGGTGAGTTTCCTGATACTCACAGTCAGCTGGCAACATCTGGCGATTCGAGGCATTCACCCCGGCTGGTTCCTCCTTGTCCCCCCGTTCTTGTTTGGCCTCCGCCAGGAAGGATTTAGCCTAGCTCGTCGTCGGAAAGTTCTTGCCGAAGCCATTATCCCACTCGGAACGTTTCAAGAACGGGCGGGGCTAGGAACGCTTCTGCGTTTTCGACGTGCACTGGTCTTCACGACAGAAGAGGAGCGCAAGCTCCACGCACTGTGCGTAAATCCCCTCCACAAGCTGGTTCCCAAGGCTACAGCCGATGAGCTGGAGAGACTTGGAAAAGGCGAGCGCAAGGAGCTTGTCTCGCTCCTCTACATCACCCTCGGGCCACACTTTATCCACACACGGCTGATGGGAGGCTCCAAAGAGCCAAACGCCAAAAGTAACGAATTTGGGATAGCACTCTTCTTGGCCCTTGCGACCCTGAAAGAGCCAGGTGGCGAGAGAAGCGCCCGGCTTGTCCTTCGGCAGTACGAGGATGAACGCCTTAGGGAGGCGGCTCAGGAGTACCTGAATACTCTCAATATGCCCTAAAAAAACACCGCCGGGGAGGGTTCTCCCAGGCGGCGTTTCAGTCTTTACAAACCCTTGTCTTAGTAGGTGTTCCAGAGAACCCAAGGGGCATGGTGGGAGGGGTTGCTTCCCGAGTAGTTCACCGGGCTGAGGAGAATTTCCCCGTCCTCGACATACTGCCCATTGATCTGGGGAGCAAGCTGGAACGCCGAACCTACACTCAGGTTCTTGGAGTGGCCGTCGAGGAACGCAAAGTTGGCGCGGCCCTCGATCGGAATCGAAAGACGGGCGGGGTTGTCGGTGCGGAACTTGGTGGCATTGTGCCGGAACTGGGGAATCAGTCCTGCTGCCGTGGTGCCCACCGGAATGGTGCTCCTTGGATCCGTGACCCACATGCCCCAGCCGGTTCCATTGGGCGTGTTGTCTTGGTTCGCAAACCCAGTCTCCCCGATACAGAGAGTTTCTGCGGGCTTAGCGATGCCCGCCATGGCGATTCCGGGAGCGGTGTAGGCATTGGGCGGCCCTGCGCCATTATTTTCGTAGGCATGGGACAGACCGTAGCTCCAGCCGTAGCCACCATTGTTATCAGCTCCAACCATCACTGTCGCGCCAGGGCAGCCGCTATTGCCAATCCCGGTATAGGCAAACTGAGTCGCGCGCCAGTTCTGATTGATATTCGGGCAGGTGAAGACTTTCTCGTTTTTAACGTACGGATAGATCTGCCACTGCCAGCGACCACGGCTACATCTGATTGTAGCCAATGACTGGGAGCGTCTCATCGTAGTCTTGCGCGTACATCATGACGCCCAGCGAGAGCTGCTTTGTATTGGAGAGACAGGCTGTCGCGCGGGCCTTGTCACGGGCCTGAGCGAAGACGGGGAATAGAATCGCCGCCAAGATAGCGATAATGGCAATCACAACGAGCAGCTCAATCAGCGTAAAGCCTTTTTGAACGTGCCGCTTCGGTACGACAGATGATGACAACATAGTAAGTTCCTCTTTCTTTAGGGGTTGCGCCAGACATCGGCGCTAGGATGGTAGACAAAGTCTACGCTAATAGCGATGCTCCGGTTTGGAGCGAGGGTAACGGAAGTGACGAGGCGCTCATGGAGGAGCTGCGCGGCCTGCTTGCCCAGCTCGCTCTGCCACTGCCGAATCCCCAGAAACGGTTCCTGCACGTGCTCGACCCAGTCCGAGCGGTTCAGAAACCCGGCCAGTGCGATCCCTGGCCCCACGCGCACACCACGCTGGCGCAGTGTCAGAAGGCCAGACTGGAGGGCGCGGTCGTTGGCGCAGAAAATCGCGGTCGGGGGCTCCGGATCTTGTAGCCACTCTTTAAAGATCGCATCACAGTCGTCAAGCGGGCACGTCGGCAAGACATACCCGATGCGGCGTGCCCACTCGGCGCGGCGAATCCATTCCGGGCGCACGGTCAGCCCCGCATCACTTAAGGCTCGTTCGTAGCCCGCTTGCCGGTCCCGGATCACGACGTTAGGAAGCCGGTACGAGCAGAGAAACGCGATCCGCGTGTGTCCCAGCGCCACGAGCTCGGCGATAGCTTGTGCGGTGCCTCCCTCGTTGTCGGAAGTCACACGGTCGGCGGGTATGCCAGTAAGATACCGATCCACAAAAACAAGCTTGCAACCTGCCGCCTCCAGCGCGACATAGGCATCCCGGTTCTCGTTCTGCCCGACGGGCAAGGCGCACTTTATTGATATCGCCCCCGAGTTGCAGGCCATCGCCACGACTCCAAGCTTTGAGGGCGGCCACTCCATCGGGGCGAGCTGGGCGGACTACGACAACGACGGTGACCTAGACTTTGTCTCCGGCGGCAAGCTCTTCGTGAACGCGGGCAACCCCAACACCCACTGGCTCGAAGTGCATCTCAGCGGCGACAGCAAGCGCGTGAATGCATCGGCCATTGGAACGCAAGTGCGAATCAAGCTCAAAGACAGAACCCTCACGCGGCAGGTCGAAGCAGGCACGGGCGAGGGCAATCAAAACGACCTGACGCTCCACTTCGGCCTAGGTGCAGAGAAATCCCCCGTCAGTCTCGAAGTCCTCTGGCCCGACGGCAAAGTCCAAACCATCAAGCGCGTCAAG
>NZ_JAYUPA010000502.1:0-1629 GCF_043760365.1 Armatimonas sp. | reverse complement strand
AGCTCTTCGTCCGTGCCGACCACCACCGTGTTGGTCTGCGCCTCGACCCGCAAAACATAGAGCGGGAGAGGGGAGCCGACATTGATGCGCTTGCGCTGGCCGACGGTAAAGAACGCCGATCCATCGTGATTGCCCAGTGTTTTGCCGTCGGTATCCACAAATTTCCCGGTCTGCACGAGCTCGGGGGCTTCGCGGGCGAGAAACTCGGTGTACTTGCCCCCCTGCACAAAGCAGATCTCCTGTGAGTCTGGCTTGTCAGCGACCAGGAGGCCGTACTGCCGCGCCAAGGCGCGGGTCTCCGCCTTGCTGGTGAGCTCACCCAGCGGCATGGTCATGTGCGCAAGCTGGTGCTGCTTCGTGGCATAGAGCGCGTAGGTCTGGTCTTTGGAACTCTCTGCCGCCCGCGCTAGCCCCCAGCGCTTGGTCTGTGTATGCTGAAAGATCTTGGCGTAGTGCCCTGTGGCAAGCTTGCTCGCCCCCAGTACGAGTGTTTTTTCCAGAAGCGCATCGAACTTGATGTAGCGATTACAGTTGACACACGGGTTGGGAGTGCGCCCGCGCCGGTAGTCCTCGATAAAGGGCTTGATGACGGCATCGGCGAAGGGCTGCTTGTAGTTCAGAACGTAGTGCGGAATGCCGATCCGCGCCGCCACCCGACGGGCGTCTTCCACAGCACCGAGCGAGCAGCACCCTGCTCCTTTGGTTTCCGTTGTGCTCTCCTGCCAGATTTGCAGCGTGATACCAATGACCTCAAAGCCCTGCTCCACGAGCAAGGCTGCTGCCACGGACGAGTCCACCCCGCCACTCATCGCCACAACTACTTTTTCACGAGCACTCACAGGTCTCAGTATATCGCGTCGCGCTCAGCGTTTTTTTTTCGTGAGGCTCAGCGGCTTGAGAGTCTTACTAGCTTGGTCGTGCTCCCGGAGAAACTTCTCCACGAACTTGGGTCCCCGGTCATCAACGAGCTTTTCCAGCACCAGCCGCGCTTTAGCAACGTCCACACTAATCTGGTTCGCTTCGGCTTGATCGGCCACGGCTTTTTCCAGGAAGGCGACAGAGATCTCGGTCTGAGTGGCGAGCCACTGCTGCCAGAGCTTCGCGATGCGCTCGGGGGTTCCATAGAGCTGGGCGAAGCGCTCCCAGACACTAACAAGAGGAGTCTCGGTATCCGTCATGAAGGCATTCTATCGGATGCGCTGCTGGGCTGCTGTCCCTGCCAAAAGATAGATTAGCGTCGAAAGAAGCAGCAGAGCAAGAAATCCCCCCGAGATTCGTAGCAGATTCTGCTGCCGGTCTCGGCGATCCCGAGCGGGATCGGGCCACCCCGCAGCCTTGTAGGCGCTGGCGTAGGTATAGAGCGCACTGTCCGCTGCCTGGCTCAGAGTATCGTAGGAGTTGGCAGCGATCTCGATGCGAACGCGCCCCTCCCGCCCTGGTTTCCAGGAGATCTGAACCGAGGCGGGTTCCCCATCCACTTTGATGACACCAGCAATCAGCGCGGCAGGCAGGTCGTGCTGCTCCACCTTTCCAATACGGCGAAAAGCGCGCAGCGCACGCTCCCCTACGCGCTCCACGGTTCCATCTACAGAAAGTTCTAAGTACCGACTCATAGGTTTGCCATCTACT
>NZ_JAYUPA010000501.1:0-1629 GCF_043760365.1 Armatimonas sp. | reverse complement strand
AGCTCTTCGTCCGTGCCGACCACCACCGTGTTGGTCTGCGCCTCGACCCGCAAAACATAGAGCGGGAGAGGGGAGCCGACATTGATGCGCTTGCGCTGACCGACGGTAAAGAAGGCCGAACCGTCGTGATTGCCCAGCATTTTGCCGTCGGTATCCACAAAGTTTCCAGTCTGGACTAGCTCGGGGGCTTCGCGGGCGAGAAATTCGGTGTACTTGCCACCCTGCACAAAGCAGATCTCCTGTGAGTCTGGCTTGTCAGCGACCAGGAGGCCGTACTGCCGCGCCAGTGCGCGGGTCTCCGCCTTGCTAGCCAGCTCCCCCAGGGGCATGGTCATGTGCGCAAGCTGGTGCTGCTGGGTGGCATAGAGCGCGTAGGTCTGGTCTTTGGAACTCTCTGCCGCCCGTGCCAGCCCCCAGCGCTTGGTCTGCGTATCCTGAAAAACCTTGGCGTAGTGCCCTGTGGCAAGCTTACTCGCCCCCAGTGCGAGTGTTTTTTCCAGAAGCGCGTCGAACTTGATGTAGCGATTACAGTTGACACACGGGTTGGGGGTCCGCCCGCGCCGGTAGTCCTCGATAAAGGGCTTGATGACGGCATCGGCGAAAGGCTGCTTGTAGTTCAGAACGTAGTGTGGGATGCCGATGCGCGCTGCCACCCGGCGGGCATCTTCCACCGCACCGAGCGAGCAGCACCCTGCCCCCTTGGTGTCCGTTGTGCTCTCCTGCCAGATTTGCAGCGTGATACCAATGACATCAAAGCCCTGCTCCACGAGCAAGGCTGCTGCCACGGACGAGTCCACCCCGCCACTCATCGCCACGACTACTTTTTCACGAGCACTCACAAGTCTCAGTATATCGCGTCGTGCTCAGCGTTTTTTTTTCGTGAGGCTCAGCGGCTTGAGAGTCTTACCGGCTTGGTCATGCTCCCGGAGAAACTTCTCCACGAACTTGGGCCCACGGTCATCAACGAGCTTTTCGAGTACAAGCCGCGCTTTAGCAGCGTCCACGCTAATCTGGTTCGCTTCGGCTTGATCGGCAACCGCTTTTTCCAGGAAGGCAACAGAGATCTCGGTCTGAGTGGCGAGCCACTGCTGCCAGAGCTTCTCGATGCGCTCGGGGGTTCCATAGAGCTGGGCGAAGCGCTCCCAGACACTAACAAGAGGGGTATCGGTATCCGTCATGAGGGTATTCTATCGGATGCGCTGCTGGGTTGCTGTCCCCGTCAGAAGATAGATCAGGGTAGCAAGGAGCATCAGAGCAAGGAAGCCCCCTGAGATTCGCAGCAGATTCTGCTGACGCTCGCGTCGGTCACGCCCGGGATCAGGCCACCCCGCTGCCTTGTAGGCGCTGGCGTAGGTATAGAGGGCACTGTCTGCCGCTTGGCTCAGGGTATCGTAGGAGTTGGCAGCGATCTCGATGCGCACACGCCCCTCCCGCCCTGGCTTCCAGGAGATCTGAACCGAGGCGGGATCGCCATCCACTTTGATGGTGCCAGCAATCAGCGCGGCAGACAAGTCGTATTGCTCCACCTTGCCAATACGGCGAAAAGCGCGCAGCGCACGCTCCCCTACGCGCTCCACGGTTCCATCTACAGAAAGTTCTAAGTACCGACTCATAGGTTTGCCATCTACT
>NZ_JAYUPA010000500.1:0-4571 GCF_043760365.1 Armatimonas sp. | reverse complement strand
GAGTGGGTTTTTTACAGCCTACCGAGAGAATCAGGGCAGGGACAATAAGCATCGCTGCTACGTTACCAAATCTCATGAACTATTCTCCTAGCCGCCCGTGGCGACTTTGACAAGGGTGGGGCGGAGCACCTTACTGCCCAGCATGTAGCCGCGCTGGAGCTCCTCGACGATGGTATTTTCAGGATGGCCACTCTCCTCATCGCGGAGAACGGCATTGTGTAGGTTCGGGTCAAACGGCGTGCCAGGTGTTCCTGGGATCACTAAGACGCCCTCCCCGACGACGACTTCGCCAAACTGCTTGTAGATTGCATTGACACCCACCACCAGCTTCTCGTAGTCGCTGGTCTGGGAGGCCGCGACAAGAGCCCGCTCAAAGTTATCTAAAATGGGCAGAAGCTTCTGGATCGTTTCCTCGATCAGATAGCTCCGGAGGCTCTCGCGCTCCTCTTCGGTGCGGCGCTTCAGATTCGAGAAGTCTGCACGAGCGCGCAGGAAATCACCGCGAGTCGCTTCGAGCTCGGCGCTCAGGCCCTCGACTTGCCCTTGAAGCCAGGCCACATCCGTGGTCATGCCCTCCTGAGTGGCAGTAGAGGGCGCACTATCGGCATCAAACTCCGCCCCTGGTTCCGTGGGGGCGTTACTGTCATCGGTCATGGAGTCTCCGTTGAGATTTTTGTCGCGTTTAAAACGGGAAAACACGCTGTTAGTTTACCGCAATTTTTTGCGGAACAGATAGGCGATAAACGAGCCTAGTCCCGCAAATTTGTAGCTCGGGTCTATGTACTTCTCGATCACGTAGAACGCAAAGTAGTAGAGTCGGCAAAATGACCAGATCCCAATGCCGAGCAGCGCCGCTACCCGCACGGACGGAAACTCAACTAAGATACCGGTCACCGAGGCGCATCCCGCCACGAGAAACAGCGCCGCCTTGAGATACATCAGTCGTGGATCTTTCAAATCTCCCATAGCTTTACTGAACGTCGCGAGAAGCAGAGCGGTTACGGGTAAAATACGACGATGCCTTTGTCTCCGTCCACTTCTTCTCCGTCGCGCCTCTTAGTCGTGAAGCTCTCGTCGCTGGGTGATGTGGTGCACACGCTGCCGCTGATCGAGGCACTGCGGCGAGGGCTGGGCCCGGAGGCACATCTGGCGTGGGTGGTGCGAAAAGCTTTCGCGCCGCTAGTGATCAATAATCCCCATCTGAGTGCGGTGCACGTGCTTGAGGAGAAGAGTTTCTCGGCGACTTTGGCATTCGGGAGGCGGCTGCGAGCGGAGCACTTTGACACGGCACTCGATCCGCAGGGGTTGTTTGTCTCAGGCTTGCTGACGTTTCTCAGTGGCGCACCCCGTCGGGTCGGGCTGGATAAGAACCGTGAGGCAAACAAGCTCTTTCTCACCGAGGCCAGCATCGCAAGCACGCACCGAGCGCACCAAGTGGAGAAACTCTTTGGGTTCTGCGACGTGCTAGGCATTGCTCGGCTTGCACCGCGCGTGCAGCACTATCTGGCAGGGGATGCGCCGCGCGAGAAAACGTGGGTCGGGTGTATTATCGGGGCGAGCACGCCGGATAAGACCTGGCCGCTGGCGCACTGGAAGGCACTTGTGGCGGAGCTAGAAACGCGCGGCCTGATGCCTGTTCTTTTTGGCGGGCCGGGAGCTGAGGCCGAGGCGGCGGCACAGGTGGCGCTCTCTTGCGGGGGCTGTCTCAATTTAGCGGGGAAGACCAAGCTCCCGGAGCTGGCCGAGGCGCTCGCGCGGTGCGCCGTGGTGATTGGTGCCGACACCGGGCCGCTGCATCTGGCTGTTGCCGTGGGCACTCCGGTGATCGGCCTCTACGGCGTCACCGATCCCGCCCGCACCGGCCCCGCTTGGGGCCCCGCTCCCGCGCTTGTTCTTGATGCCGTCGAGAAAGAAGCCCCACCCGAGAGCCGCCGCCCGCGTCACGGCACTATTGCCGATGCGCTTGCCCGAATCTCCATTGAGGCCGTACGGGATGCAATCGCGGCGTTGCTTGTGTAAAACGGACATGGTATCTTCATTGTAGATACGGAGGTGGCATGACTACAAAAGTACAGAAGTGGGGCAATAGCTTGGCGATTCGTATACCACGAACCTTTGCGGAAGCAGGAAGACTTACCGAAAATGCTCCTGTGGAGATGACCATCTCCTCGGGAAAGTTAATCCTGGAGCGTATCCCCGAGCGTCCGCCGCTGGCTGCGCTGCTGGAGCGTGTGACACCAGAGAACTGTCATGCGGAAATAGACTGGGGAAAACCAGAAGGCGAGGAAGCCTGGTGAGCGAGGGAACTCCCGAACGAGGAGACATTGTCTGGTTAGATTTTGACCCCCAGGCAGGCCGCGAACAAGCGGGACGCCGCCCGGCCCTTGTGCTCTCCTCCGTGGAATACAATCGTAAGGTTGGGCTAATGCTCTGCTGTCCCATTACAAGCAAGGTTAAAGGCTATCCATTCGAAGTTCCCTTACCAGAGGGGCTTGCGATTTCGGGGGTTGTGCTGAGTGATCAGATACGGAGTCTCGATTGGCGGACACGGAACGCGAAGCAAGTTGCTCGTGTTACAGAGAGCATTTTAGAGGCCGTCTGTCAGCTCGTCGCGGCACTTTGGGAGCCGGATGCTTGAAAATCTGTGTGGTTCGGCTGGGGGGCATGGGGGATATTCTGCTCGCCACCCCGACGCTTCGGGCGCTGGCGGCACACTATCAAACCGACCAGATTGACTTTGTGGTGGGGCTGGGGATGGAGGCCGCCGTCGCCGGGCTGCCCTACGCGGCGCGGATTCTGGTCTTTGATCGTAAGAAACACTGGGGCGCGGGGCTTCCCGGCTTTCTGAAAACGCTCCGCGCCGAAGGGCGGTATGATTTGTTCCTGAACTTCCAGCCCAGTGTCAAGACACTGGCGCTGGCGGCTCTGGCGCAGCCCAAACAGACAATTATCTTTAAGAAAGATCGCCGTAAGCAGCTCGATACGAGGCGTGTTCGCCATGCCATTGACGACTTTGCTAAAGAAGTTGTCCCCTTGGGAGTTATCGTCACGGACCGTCAGCTAGATTTTTTCGTGCCCGAGTCGGCCCGGCTCTCGCTTACTACGAAGCTAGATCTGGCGATGCCCTATATTGCTATTAATCCGGCTGGCACCCGTGATATCAACCGCTGGCCACCGGAGCAATTCGCGACTCTCATTGAGCGCCTAGACGCTCTGGGGTGGCGGGTGCTCTTGCTCGGCGGGTCGGGTGATGTCGCGCTCGCGCAGGAGATCGTGGGGCAGAGCAAAGCGCCCGTGGAGAATCTGGCGGGTAAGCTCTCGGTCAAGGAGCTGGGCGCACTTCTCGAAAGAGCGGCGTGTGTGGTGACCGGTGACACGGGGCCGCTGCATATCGCCTCGGCGGTAAAGGCTCCGATTGTGTGCCTCTCGGGTGCGGCTGACCCGGATCGCACCGGCCCGACGCGGCCCGGCGATCTGGTCGTGATCAACCGTGCGCTAAGCTGTGTGCCGTGTCAGGGCCGCTTCTGCAAGCGCGGCGATATTGCTTGCATGACGCAGATGCCGGTGGAGTGGGTGCTAGACGCCATAGAAAGACGAGTGAGGTAAGCAAATGACACGCGAAGCGTTTGCCGCCGAGGCGGCGCGGCTAAAGTCCGAGGGCAAGAGAGTTGTTTTTACAAACGGCGTTTTTGATATCTTGCACGTGGGGCACTTGCGCTACTTGCAGCAGGCGCGTGCGCTGGGCGATGCGCTGTTTGTGGGCGTTAATGCGGATGCCAGCGTGAGACGCTTAAACAAAGGCCCCGAGCGCCCGATCAACCCCCAAGACGAGCGTGCGGAGCTGCTGCTGGGCCTCAAGTGCGTGGATGCCGTCTGCGTGTTTGAGGAAGACACCCCCATTGAGCTTCTGCGCGTCGTCAAGCCCCGTATCCACTGCAAAGGTGGTGACTACGCCTCCCCAGACGTGCTCCCGGAGACCCCACTCGTTCGTGCACTGGGCGGCGAGGTCGTGATTTTGCCGCTCGTCCCCGGGCGCTCCACAACGAATGTGGTGAAGAAGCTTGCGGGGGGGCTACCCCCTAGCCCCTAATCCAGCGCGCGTAGCACGTCCAACAAGCGATCTATCTCCTGCGTGGTGTTGTAGTGCGCCAGCCCCACCCGCACCGCGCCATCGGGCAAACCTAGCGCCTCCATTACACCGACGGCGTAGTAGTTACCGCTCCAGGAGCAGATCCCTGCCGCCCCGAGCACCTCACATACCGCACGCGGCGTGTAGCCCGCAAGGGTAAACGCGACCGTCGGAACCCGTCCGTGCTTGCCTGGCCCGTAGACCGTAAGATTGGGGATTTGTGCGAGCCCGTCCAGCAAGTGCGCCCCAAGCTCGGCTTCGTAGTGCGCCATCGCATCCATTCCGATGCTCTCGATGTACTCCACCGCCGCCGCAACGCCCGCCAGGCACTCGTGGTTGAGCGTCCCCTGTTCCCAGCAGTGCGGGATGGTGTTTTTGGCGGGGCGGACTTTGTGGGGCGTCAGGCGCTCCAGATGCTCCCGCTTGCCGTAGAGCACGCCGA
>NZ_JAYUPA010000499.1:0-13551 GCF_043760365.1 Armatimonas sp. | reverse complement strand
CAGCGCCGCCGACGGCTGATCCGTGTCCTTGCACTGGCTCCGAATCGCTCCGGGCAAGCCGCCGTGCTGATCCCAGCCTCGATGATACAGCTGGATGTAGCGCACCCCGCGCTCCGCGAGCCGCCGGGCCAGCAGGCAGTTGGCGGCAAATGTCCCCGGCTTGCGGCTCTCGGGGCCGTAGCGCTCAAACGTGGCGGCGGATTCCTTACTCAAGTCCATTAAGTCCGGCACGGACGCCTGCATCTTAAAGGCCATCTCGTACTGCGCGATTCGGGTCACGATTTCTGGGTCATGAACCTTGGCAGACTGCATCGTATTGAGTTTCTCTAAGGCATCCAGCATCCGGCGGCGATCGTCGCGGGTGAAGCCCGCCGGGTCGGTGAGGTGCAGCACGGGAGCGCCGACGGAGCGCAGCTTCACGCCCTGGTTGATGCTGGGAAGAAAGCCGCTGCCCCACAAGCGCCCAAAGAGCGGCTGGTCATTGGCCCCGCTGGAGGCCAGCGAGAGCAGCACGAGAAACGCGGGAAGCTCGCTATTTTCCGACCCAAGGCCGTAGCTCAGCCACGCGCCCATACTTGGTCGTCCCGGCTGCTGTGAGCCGGTCTGGATAAAGGTCATCGCCGGGTCGTGGTTGATCGCTTCCGTGTGCATCGAGCGAATGAGGCAAATTTCATCGGCGATCTTGCTCGTGTAAGGCAACAGCTCCGAGAGCTCAATCCCGCTCTTGCCCCGTGGTGCGAACTTGAACATCGAGGGCGCGACCGGCAGGCGCTTCTGGCCGCTGGTCATCCCCGTAATGCGCTGGCCCTGACGGATGGCATCGGGCAGGTCTTCGTCGAAGCGCTTTTCCAGGCCTGGCTTGGGGTCGAATAAATCCAAATGGCTAGGCGCACCGCTCTGGAACAGATAGATCACGCGCTTGATCTTCGCCGGGTGATGCAGCGCCTTCAGCGCCCCGTGGCTCTCCAGGCTTGCCAGAGCCGCCGTGCCCAGGCCTGTTCGGGCGGAGCTAGAGAAAAGCTGGCGTCGCGTCTCAAGAAGCGCGGCCTCGCGTCTTGGATCAAGAGATGAGTTCATGAGGGTATTCTACCTGACATAGCTCGTACCCACCCGGCTCGTACCCACCCGCCTCGTTCCTCGGCACCCTCCCTCAGGGCAGGGAGGGTGGGAGGGTCTCTGCGGCGATGAGGCGCTGGCCGGAGCGGCGGGCTGGTTGGAAGCCGATCTTGGTAAGCTCGGGATAGCACAAGAAGCCCCTCCCCCAACCCTCCCTGCCCTGAGGGAGGGTGCCGAGGAACGAGGCGGGTGGGTACGAGCCGGGTGGGTACGAGCCGGGTGGGTTCTGGGTTTAGCAGATCCGCCGCTCGGGCTGGAGCAGTGCGGGGTTCCAGTCGGAGTAGTTGAGCGGGAGCTTGCGCCAGTAGTACTGGAGCGCGTCTGATTCCCAGCTCTCGTAGATTTGTTCCCAGGTGAGAGCGCAGTGCGGCAGGAGCGACTTCTCCTCAACGGGCTCCGACAGAGCCTGGTAACGAACATCAAACGAGAGGCGAATGCGGTCCTTGAACTGACTGGGGAGCGCCTGGTGAACCGTGAGCGCCGGAAACGTGAGCACATCGCCGAGGGCGAAATCGCCCTCCCTCCAGTCGTCTTCGCTCTCCTCTCCCGGACAGGTCTGCACCGTGATCCCGCCTGCACCTCGGGCGCGTTTGAGAGGTAGATACCCCAGCTTGTGGGAGCCGCTGAGAACCTTGAGCGAGCCCATGACGCGTGGGCAGTCGCCGAGGGGAAACCAGCAGGTCCAGGTGTTTTGCGTTCCCTGCACCAGCGGAAAATCCTGGTGCGCGGGGGTGGGGAAAACGGCGGGATGGGGAGAGATCATGCGGATGATATGCCGCGCGTGCACCAAGACCTCGTCGTTAAAGAGCATTTTATAGAGCGTGAGGAGCGTCGGGTGGTGCGGCAAACGATGGACGCTTTCGAGCCTCTGGACATCGTCGTAGGCGGCAACGGAGACCCCGATATCGGTGCGCATCGTGCTCTCCGGCACGGCGGCGAGGGTTTCCACGTTCAGCCTGCCTGTTTGCGCATCGGCAAGCCAGCCGTGTTTTGCCACCACCCCCAGCAAGTCGGCACGAACAGGGAGAAGGGAGTCGGGCGGGAGCAGGCCACGGAAGAACAGATAGCCGTCGCGCTGGCCACGCGCACGCAGCGCCTCACTATCGGATAAAAGCGCGGTTGAATCGGTAAAGAGCGTCGGCATCGTTTTTGTCCCCCCGCCGGGCGGGGGTTAGGGGGTTGGCTTCTTCCAGACCAGTGGGTTGAGTGTGTCGTTGTTAAGGAGATCGTCGATCTTGAGCGAGTGGAAGTAGTCGTCGGGCAGAATATTCTGCGTGCCATTAAAAACCGAACCATCGGGCAGGTAGCCGCACGTCATGGCGCGGCGGGGCTTGTTGGTCATGTTCGCCCCCGCTCCGTGTGCCGTCAGGCCGTTGTGAAACACCGCCGAGCCCGCCGGGCAGGGACAGGCCACCGGCTCGATCGTGCGCCACTGCGGGTAGAGCTTGAATAGATCGCTCATATTTTGCCCGATCCCCGCGTTCTCCCACGTGGCGGTTTTGTGCGAGCCGGGGATGTACCACATACAGCCATTTCCCAGAGTCGCCTCATCCAGTGCCACCCAGAGCGAGAGCGTGTCACGCGTCGAGAAGCTCCAGTAGGGATTGTCTAAGTGCCAGCCTGTCGGGTTGCCAAAGGGTGGCTTAAAAAGCGCCTGATCGTGCCAGATCCGAATCCCATCAATGCCCGCCAGAGTCGCCGCCAGCTCCCCGAGGCGCGGGTCGAGCATGAGTTCTTTCATACCCGCATGGGTTTCGAGCAGCTTAATGCACTGCGTAAAGACCTGGGCATAGTAGCTATCGGGATTCTGCTGATTCGAGAGAATCCGGTTTGTCTCGGTCTGAGTGACGCCTGCCGCCGTCATGGCGAGACGCTGATCTACCGCCTCTTGCGTGGTTTTCTGCCAGTGCGAAAGCTCGTTTGCGTCCAGAAAGTTCTCAATCACCAGAAAGCCGCTCTCACGGTAGGAGGCAATCTGCGCCTCCGAAAGTTGGTTCTTCATCGTAGCTTGTATTGTACAGTTGATTTTGGTATCGTGTCTCTGTACTGCCTTTGAACACTATTGCTTTAAACTCTGTTGACTCCGACTACCCACGGCTCCGTCGCCAGGTATTCTTCGCGATCTTTATCGGCTACGCGGGCTACTACCTGGTACGCAAGAACTTCGCACTCGCCATCCCGGACATCCTCAAGGAGTACCCTCAGTACACGAAAGCCAGCCTGGGCACTGTCATGACGGGCCTCTCGTTTGCCTACGGCTTCTCCAAGTTCCTGATGGGCGCGGTCTCGGATCGGAGCAACCCACGCTGGTTTCTGCCACTGGGCCTGCTACTCTCCTCCGCCATTCTGATGATCTTTGGCTTTGTCAAGGAAGTCTACACATCGCTGGCTGTCATGATCGCACTCCAGAGTCTCAATGGCTGGGTGAATGGCATGGGCTGGGCTCCCTGTGGCAAGACCATGGTGCACTGGTTCAGCGCCCAGGAGCGTGGGCGCGTGGTCTCTTTCTGGAACGTCTCACACAACATTGGCAGTGCGCTCGTGGCGACCATCGCGCTCTGGGGCGTGACACTGTTTCATGACTGGGGCGCGAAGTTTTATTTTAACGCCGGGATCGCCGCGCTGATTGGCGTGCTCGTGTTTTTCCTGATGCGCGACACCCCGCAGAGCTGTGGCCTGCCGCCCATTGAGCACTACAAAGGCGACATCCCTGAGGGCTACTCCGACCACCACGAGAAGGCGCTCTCGTTTCAGGAGATTTTCTTTGGGCATATCTTCAACAACAAGCCGCTCTGGCTCATTGGAATCGCTAACGCCTTTGTGTATTTTGTGCGCTACGGGGTGGTGGACTGGGTGCCGACCTATCTGGAGACGTCCAAGCACTTCTCCTTTAAAGAGTCCAGCTTCGCCTGGGCCGCGTTCGAATGGGCCGCCGTGCCGGGGACGATTCTGTGTGGCTGGGTCTCGGACCGCTATTTTAGGAGCCGCCGCGCCCCGGCGACGATTTTGTTTATGGGCATCACGCTGCTCGGGCTGATTGTCTATGGCCTTAATAATAAAGGCCCGCTCTGGCTGGATGTGGCCTCGCTGATCTGGATCGGTTTCTTTATCTATGGCCCCTTGATGCTCATCGGCCTACACGCGCTGGAGCTGGTACCCAAGAAAGCGGCTGGCACAGCGGCGGGCTTCACGGGCTTCTTTGGCTATGTTTTTGGCTCCGCGCTTGCCGGCGCTGGAGTCGGCTGGATCGCGGATCAGTTTGGCTGGGGCGGCGTCTTTGGCACGATGATCGCCTGCTGCCTGCTCACGATGTTCTTTGTCGGACTCACGCTGAAAGGAAACTCAAATGAGAGAACAAAATAGTAAACCCACTGTTATCGCGCACCGAGGTGCCAGCGGCTACCTACCGGAGCACACGCTGGAGGCCAAGGCGATGGCTCATGCCCTCGGAGCAGATTTTCTGGAGCAGGACTTAGTGCTGACCAAAGACGATGTGCCTGTCGTGCTCCACGATATTCATATTGACACGATCAGTGATGTCGCCACCAAGTTTCCCAGTCGCAAGCGCCCCGATGGCCGCTACTACGCCCTCGATTTCACGCTGGCGGAGCTTAAAACGCTACGAGTCTCGGAGCGCTTCGATCCTAAAACGGGCACGGCGGTCTTTTCGCGGCGCTTCCCCGCACACTCGGGTGCCTTTGAGATTCCTACCCTGATCGAGGAAATTGAGCTGATTCAAGGCCTCAATAAGAGCACGGGGCGCGATGTGGGTATCTACCCGGAGCTCAAATCTCCCGCCTGGCACCACCAGCAAGGCCATGACATCAGCAAGATTGTCCTGCCAATTCTGGACCGCTACGGCTACGGCAGGGCACGTACACGACTGAACGCAGACTTTGCCGACGGAGATCTTTCAGATCGGCGACAATGTTTCCTACAGTGTTTTGAGTTCAATGAAGTTAAACGTCTCCGAACCGAGCTGGGCTGGGAGGGCAATTTAGTGATGCTGCTCGCCGATGTACCCAAGGGCGACGATGGCACGGACTACCGGGAGCTACACACGGCAAAGGGGCTGAAAGAGCTGGCAAAAATCGCCGATGGGATCGGCCCCGCGCTCACCGGTGTCTTTGATAAGAACGGTAAACTGACGGATTTAGTGAAGTTTGCTCACGCGGCTAAGCTGGTTGTGCACCCGTACACCCATCGAAAAGACGCGCTCCCCCAGTACGTGAAGTCCAGCGATGAGCTGTTCCAGAAACTCTTTGTGGAAGCCAAAGCCGATGGTATTTTCTCAGACTTCTGTGACATGGTCGTGCACTGGCGGGCAAAAACCAGGTAAAACACTCAGCATGGCACGAAATGTTCTAGGCGACCCGCTCGTCCCCTGCTCCCACGCCCCTCTGACGGGCTTCTACCGCGATGGCTGCTGCAACACGGGCCGCGAGGATCTCGGGCTGCACCTTGTGTGCGTGGTGCTGACGGCGGAGTTTCTGGCGTTCTCCAAAGCACGCGGCAACGATCTTAGCACACCGCATCCCGAGTATAGCTTCCCTGGTCTGAAGCCCGGCGACCGCTGGTGCCTGTGCATGCAGCGCTGGGTAGAAGCCTACCAGGCGGGCTTCGCGCCGGGTATCGTGCTGGAAGCCACCAATGAGCTGGCGCTGGAGTGGGCGGATCTCTCAACGATGAAAGAGTACGCCGTATGAACCGTCTTCAACCACACATGCTTAGAACGGCGGCTCGCGGTCGGTGCTCACGGCGCTTAACCGTACGGTAGTGATGGTGGTAGGTGGCTGGTCGCGCTCGAAATAGCCCTCGATAGAAGTCTTGCGGGTCGTCTCGAAACCACGCGGGCGGCCGTCCTTGCCCAGCCAGACTCGGTAGCTGGTCTCGGAGGTGATCCGGCGGTCGCCTCGGTTGTTCGTGATGGAGGTACGCGTTAGTAGAATGCTCTCGGCGAGCGTGCCATCGGGTAAGGCAGTTGCGGGCAGGGCGCGGACGGAGTCGTAGCCACTCAGCGACGGGGGACCTTCGAGGAGCCACTGGAGCGGATCCAGTGCACTGCGAAGCGCGGCCTGCTGGAGTGTCTGCTCTAGGCGGGCGCCCTCGCGGACGTTCGCGGGGCGTTTCTTGCCCGCGCTATCTTCCACCACCACCTGGATCGCATCCGCTTTCATGCTCTGGGTCACGGGAAAGCCATCTACCCCCTTGATCGTCACGAGCGCACGGTCGGGCCGCTCTAGCCAGAGATCGTAGGTGCCGTTGTAGCCCATGCCGCCCCGGGGAGGACGGGAGTCGGTGCTACGGATCTGCTGCTGGGTGGTCACGAAAGCGCCCGCGTGAAGCGTGAAGAAGCGCTGGTGAGCACGCTCCCACTTTGCTAGCAAAACAACGGCTGCTGGATCGAGCTGGGCGGGGGGGATTTCCTGAGGGCGCTCCGGGACTTTCAGAGGCTGCTCGGTGTAGTTCTCCGGGAGTGCCTGGGAGAACGGCGTAGCGTTCTTGGGGGCGGGCTGGTAGGTCTCTTTACGGTAGGTTGTCCGGCCCTCGCGCACCTCCCACTCCTCTGCCACCGAGAGGTTGTGTGTGGATGTGAACTGATAGCGCCGGATGCGCTGCGGGCGGCCTGCTCTGGGTGCAAGGCTACTGGCTTCCAGAACGGTGCCGTCGGGGGCTTGCCAGAGGCGAGTGAGCATCGCCACCTCGGGCTCCGTGGCGAGCTGAGCGCCACAGCTTGTTCCGAGCGGATCGAGGCGTGCGTACTGGAGCGCCCGCGAGACTTGCCCCAGCTCACTCAGATAGAGGCGAGAGAACTCACGGGTGGTCTGCTTTCCCCGCTCATCGAAGCGCACGGCCAGGAGCGAGTCGCCGTCACAGATTGCCTTACGCACCGTCCGTCGCCCCGTCGCCCCGAGGTCATGGCTCACCGCAAGCTTGTTTCCCGGCGCAGTATAGAGGATCTCGGTGGCCGTGACGGCAGGGGAGACCCGTCCTCGGTCGCTCCGCAGGACGCTTAGTGCGCACTGAAAATTATAGCCGCTGGCGGCATGGGTAGCATCGCGGGCGGCGAGGTAGGCCCGTCGCCCGGCCAGCTCCTCACGAAACGAGAGACGAGCGGGAATGCGGGGCAGCGCGGGGAGTTCCGGGTTTTGCACGGGCTTTGCCTGCATCAAAAATAAAAGAGCGAGAAGTTGCACAAACCGCAGACGTGAAAGCGGCAACGATTGTTCAGCCCAGAAGCTGTCGAAGAAGTGCGGGCCGTGCGATCTGGCTCCGGAGCGAGTCGCCCTGGCCCAGCGCAAGAATCGCCCCCGCGAATGCGACAGGCTCCAGCGCGTCCGTGAGCCCCAGAATCCCAGCCAGACGCCGGTGGGAAAGCAGCTCCAGCGCCTCGCTCTCCCCCAGCGCCTCCGCCGTGGAAATGCGCTCGTGGCTGCGCTCCCAGGTCTGTCGCAGGGTCCAAGGCTGCACACGCGGCAGGCGCTCCCGGGCGGCTTTCTCGGCGGCAATGAGAACTTGCGCAGCCCCCTGCACGCTCCAAACGAAGATCAGCGGGTCGTTTTCGGGGCGGTAGGTGATCTCGTGGCTGACCTGATAGAGTGCCCCGGAGCGCGGCGACCCCTCGCCGTGGATTCCGCGCACCATGCCCCCCAGTGTACAGACCGCCTCAATCTTGGTGTCCAGCTCCTCCAGCCAAGTCAGTGCGGGCAGGTGCAGCAGCACCGAGAGCCGCAGCCCTGTGCCGACATTGGCCAGTGACGCCGTCAAAAAACCCAGGCGGTCGTCTTGTGCAAACTCCAGCCCTCGCGCCAGGAGCTGCTCCATCATGCTCACACGCTCGTAGACCTGCTGAGGTTCGCAGCCGGGGGCGAGCGCTTGCAGCCGCAGGTGATCCTCCTCATTGACGAGAACCGAGAGAGCGCCGTCTTTTGCGAGCAGTGCCCAGCGCCCGGGCTTCCCGTCGGCCATTTTCGGGGAGATACTCTGCCCCGCCACCAGTGCCTGCCGCTCGCTCTCGCTGAGCTTTTCCAGCTCACAGGGCTTGAGCAGTGTCAGATCGCCGATCTTAGCGGCCTCGCGCACAAGTTGCGCCACCCGCTTGCGTTGCGCCACACTGGCGCGGTGGGGAAATGGAAACTCCGCTAAGTTACGCGCCAGCCGCGCCCGCGTCGAGACCGCGATCTCACGCTCCGCCCCCTCTTGCTCCAACCAGCCAAAACTCACGGGGTATTATATCCGCCCCGTGAACGAGGCATCTGCAATGGCACTGCGTGCCGCAAAGCCCGTGCCGGGCTGGAGAAAATTCGGTAGCCCGGAACGGGCTTCGCAGCCGCAGGCTACTGCAGACGCCGGTTTCAACCGGCGGCAGGCGGTATAATTCTGTCACGTCGCTATGCTTACGGAACTGTCAGTCGAGAATTTTGCGCTTGTCGAGCGGGTGCGGCTCCGCTTTGGGGCGGGGCTGAACCTGCTGACCGGGGAGACGGGAGCGGGTAAATCTATCCTACTCGATGCTCTCGGGATGGTTCTGGGCGAGCGTACCAGCAGCGACTCCGTGCGCCACGGCGCGGAGAAAGCGCGTGTCGAGGCGGTCTTTGCGCTCACGGTGGGCGACTTGCGCCTGGCTCCCGCGCTGGAGAGCACGGGAATCGAGCCCGAGGACGGCCTGCTGATTCTCTCCCGGGAGCTGAGCGCCAGTGGCAAGAGCAGCGCACGCATCAACGGTCGCCCCGTGACCGTGGCCGTTTTGAAAGTGATTGGCGATGCGCTGGTAGACATTCACGGGCAGCACGAGCACCAGTCCTTAATGGTGGTGGAGCGCCATGTGGAGCTGCTAGATGCGTGGTGTGGCGGCGAGACACTGGCACTCAAAGACGCAGTGGCCGATGCCTGGGATATCTTTTTCGCCGCCCGGGCCGAGCGTGAGGCGCTTCTGCGTGAGGCGCGTGAGCGCACCCGAAACCTGGACATCTACTCCTACCAGCGCGATGAGCTAGACGCCGCCGCACTGGTGCCCGGTGAAGAGGAGGAGCTGCAAGCCGAGCGACTGCGCCTGGGAAGTGCCGAGCGCCTCCACGCCGCGTCGGCGGCGGCCTATGAAGCGCTACAAGGCGGCGCACTCGATGGTTTGTCACAGGCAGTGCGGGAGATCGAGCGAGGGCTAAAATTCGATGACAGTCTTTCCAGTATTCTGGAATCGCTCAACAGCGCCCTCTACGCCGCCGATGATGCCATGCGCGAGGTGCGCAGCTACCGCGACTCCGTGGAGTTCAACCCGCAGCGACTCTCCCACATTGAGGACCGACTTGATCTGCTCAAGAGCCTCAAGCGCAAGTACGGCGAGGATATTGCCGCGATGGTGCGCTACCGCGAGGAGCTCGGGCAGAAGCTGGAAACATTGGAGAACGCCGAGGAGCGCCTAGCCGCGCTGGAGGCGCTGGAAAAATCCACGTTTGCCGAAGTGGAAAAGCGCGCCGCCGTGCTCACCAAGGCCCGCAAGAAAGCTGCCGAGCCGTTTGCCAAAGGCATCCAGACCGAGCTCAAGGATCTAGCGATGGCGGCGACCCGGTTCTCCGTCGCGGTTGCGCCCCGCGAGCCGGGGCCGGGCGGGGCGGATGCGGTCGAATTTTTGATCTCCCCGAACCCTGGTGAGCCGCTCAAGCCTCTGGCAAAGATCGCATCGGGCGGCGAGCTCTCGCGCGTGATGCTGGCCCTCAAGTCCGTGATGAGTAAGCACGTCGCTCCGCCCACTTTAGTCTTCGATGAGATTGACACGGGAATCGGCGGGCGCACCGCCACCGTTCTGGCGCAGAAGCTCCACGCGCTCGGGCAAGCCGCCCAAACGCTCTGCATCACGCACCTGCCCCAGATCGCAGCACGCGGCGACCTGCATTTTTTCATCGAGAAGCGCACCGAAAAAGGCCGCACGACCGTGAGTGTCCTGCCGCTCGACGGCGAGGCGCGGGTGCAAGAATTAGCAAGAATGCTCGGTGGTAATAACTCTGAAACCGTCCTCGCCCACGCCCGCGAGATGCTGGAACATAATAAAATATTTTTTACTACCACTTGACAACCAATTTATCCTGTGTTAGACTTCTCTTAATTCGAGAACAATAGGGTTCTCACACTGACCAAGTAAATTGGGGTTGTAGTACAGTCAGATCGGGTGAAAAGCCCAAGTCCCCGGGTGAAAAGCCCAAGTCTCCATCGAGAATAAGGAATAACTATAATGACACGATTAAAGATTTTCAAATTCGTTTTTTCCATTTTGTTGTTAACAATTGGATTAAAGGCAAATGCCACTGGAAACTGGCAAGTTGATTCGATAACGACAATCTCATTTTCCGCTACAAGTTATCCTAGTGGAAACGGAACCGCTGATACAATCAGCATAAATGGTTATTCTAACGTTACTGCTCCTGAAAGTTCGTTAAGAGATTATTCAGGTGATCTCCATGAGATAGTAACAGGAATCAAAGGGCATGGTAGTACCACTTCTGAGAATCCAGTGTCTGGAATATCCATGACGGCCAACCGACAATGTGAAGCACAGTTTTCATGGAATCCGAGCCTACCATCTCAAGGTACGACTCCAGGAAATTCAGGAATGTTTATGGCAGAATGGGCTAAACATTGGAATTCTAGCGCTACAGGATACTCAAGTGTAAGTGTCAAGTTCGATGATGTTGCAGCAGATGGTGCACACGAAGGAAATACAATTATTCACGAAAGCGAAGACGAGGAAGACACAGCTTCTCTAAAATGGAAAGCTGAGTCTTCCGGAGGAGGATACGCTTCACCCTACACATATGCTAGTGAATTTACTGTATCTGCTTGGGCTACTTGGGAGTATGACTTCTCACAACTTGCCAGTGTCTAATAATAGATGATGAGGAATTGATTACTGATTAGTCGTGAATACTCATGACTAATCGGTAATTGATTGAATAAAAAATAGTTACCTTCTTGATGAAATTACCAAAGTAAATTACATTATTGTAATTTAATAACTGATTATAACCATGGAAAAAACTTTAGCACTAAAATTAATAAGCGAAAAACACAACAACGCCATCTTCCAAAATGGAAACGAGATATTCTATTTTAATGACGAAGAAATGAAATCATTATCCTCATTCAATAATATGGTTTCACATTTTAAGATTTACGAAAAATTATCCAGTTACCATATTGATCTATCTCGCACTTCACTAGTTGGACTTTCGACAATAAATAGTTCGACAATATCTACGTTATTGATCAATATTAGTATTGATGAGATTCGCAGCTACTGTACAGAATTAATTAAGATATTACCAAATAATGATGACATTTCACTTTTTGAAAACTTGAAGACACCGACCTTAAGACTCGTATCAAATTTAATCAATCAGATTCCAAATGAACAACGATCTAAATTGAATAAACCGAATGGATTAAGTGTTAGTTTTCTGAACAAAAATTCTCGCAAAGCATTCGATTCGCTGTTACTTAATTATTATTTTGGGCCGTTGTTAACTGAAGCACGGAATTTACTCGGTTTTATAGGTGACGGAAAATCCGTGACTCTCTCAGGTGATGTTTCAGACCTTAGGGTATTATCAAAAATTAAACGTCGAGGAAATCTTACACAAGTTTTTCGTTCGGCTGAACCAAAGGGTAAAATACGAGAGTTAATATATGACTCTTCATCAACATCATTCGGAAATATTTTGAAATCAACTTCCGAAATTCATAAAGTCAAGATTGATTTTCCAGAATATTTAAATCAAAAATGCGCATATTATAGCGGATTGCAATATGCAAAACTTGATGAAATAATTAGAGCAGTATGTCTGTTTTGTGATTTAGAAGTGCATAGAGGTATTAATCGCTACTCATTGGTGAAGAAAACTATTAACCCATCTGGGGATATAATTACTGATATTAGGCGTATTACGCCTAAATCTTTATCTTTATCGCTTCCATATACACCACGCTACGATGCAATAAATAGCATTACTGCAAAATATTTACGCAATAATAAAATTAAATCAATCGAAAACAAATCAATTGATATACTTCCTTTATATATGCAATGTTTATCTGCAAATATATTAATTAAAGATTTATATCAATCTCTGTTTTCTACAATTTCAACGATTCCACGTTTTTGGGCAGAAAGAGAACATGTTTCAATTCGACTTGAAGTCAATAAATATAATTCCCTTCCTTACTTTCTTGACATAGGTTTGAATAATAGCCGTGGGCAGAAATGGGACTCATTAGTAAGTAGTCATGTGAGAACAATCTCAGGATTTTGAATCAAAGCATGGGGGAAATCTTTCTCCCATGCCATCCAACTAGTCTTTCCCCATCCTAAATTTCGCATCAAATGCCTGAAACGTATCCTCCTCAACCATCCGTGACAAGAGCACATCTCAGGCAATAATCGTAGTGACCTCTACAGCGTGAAGTCAGACGGAACACAGCGCACCAAGATTGTGGGAAAAGAGTTCTTCGACAACCCGCTCGCCTCGGGTACAACCATTCTGTGAATGAAGTAACGGATTTTCTGGTGATCGGCGCGGGGCTGGCGGGGCTGGCCTTTGCGCGTGAGGTGCAGGCGCAGGGCGCGAGCGTTCAGGTTCTGGACAAAGGGCGCGGTGTTGGGGGGCGGGCGGCGACCCGGCGCTTTGGGGCGGCGCGGATAGACCATGGGGCGCAGTTCTTCACGGCACGTGATGCGGCGTTCCAGGCGGTCGTGGACGGCGGCTTGCGTGACGGCTGGATTCGCGAGTGGTACCGCTCGATCCCCGAGTGGCGCGAGGGGGCGATTCACTCCCGCCCCGACGGCTACCCGCGCTATGCCTGCCCGGAGGGAATCAGCGCTCTGCCGAAGTTTCTGGCGCAAGGGCTCACCGTCACCACCGAGGCCGACGTGCAGAGTATTAGCTGGGACGATATTGGC
Source organism: Armatimonas sp. (assembly GCF_043760365.1). GTDB lineage: Bacteria > Armatimonadota > Armatimonadia > Armatimonadales > Armatimonadaceae > Armatimonas. Next base: position 485 of record NZ_JAYUPA010000499.1, on the reverse strand, counting down.
TACGTCGCGACGACCAAAAATGGGCAGCACTTTGCGGGCACGACCCTGATTCTCAATGTCCCACCGGTGCAGCTTCTCACGCTCGCGGAGCTCCTGCTCACGCCCGAAGACGCCGAGCGGATCGCCACTGCCACGCTGGAGCCGTGCTGGGCGCTGCTGGCTTTGCTCGAAACGGATCTCGCCGTGGACTGGCCCGCGCTGGAGCTAACCGGCCATCCCGTGTTCTCGTGGATCGCACGGGACCACACCAAGCGCGGTGAAAGTGCGCCGCCCACACTGGTCGCCCACACGGCTCCCGGCTGGACGGCGGCGCACCTCGAAGACAGCGCGGAGGCCGTCGCCGCCGCACTTTCGTCGGAGCTGGCGGCGCTGCTGGGGCCGCTTGCTATCCGCCAAACGCAAGCCCATCGCTGGCGCTACGCCAAGCCCGTCACCGCGCTCGGGCAGCCGTTTTTCTGGGACACCGCACGGCAGCTCGGCGCATG
>NZ_JAYUPA010000498.1:0-1631 GCF_043760365.1 Armatimonas sp. | reverse complement strand
CGCTGGGCGAGCACTACCGAATCACTGCACGTGTAGTTCTGACAGACACCGACGATGGCACGGATAGCGATCTGGAGGTCTATGGGGCGATGCGCCTCAACGACACTATTTTATGGGAACGCCCTGAAAGTAGTCCGCTCCAAGGCCAACGCCTGGGCGCTGAGCTCCGCCTAGACGGCTCTCAGTTCCTGCCAGCCCATCCCCGGCTCGCCGGGCCACCCGAAGTGCAAGTGATGTATGCACCAGGGACGCTAACACCTTCGGGCTCGCCCGTCACTATCACCGGGCATCTCTGGGACTACGACTCCATCTCGGGAAACGAGGATGTGGGGGAGTACAATATTTCTATCACCCCTGCGGAGCTCAAGCGTCTGGTCGAAACCAAAACGGAGCGTGTCTACCCCAACCAACACCGACGATCCAGCGGTGACAATAACTCCGAGCTACGTATTCGAGTGACGCGAATCGCGTTTCTCTGATTGCGTTTCTCTAGGGACCTAAAACTGCTGGCGGACTCCTGCCAGCAGTTGTGCTGCAATCGGGTAACCCGGAAAGAAAGCGCGGGCACCTCCGAAAGGTAGCTGGGCCCGAACAAAACTCTCGCGCTGTGGCCCAATACGGCGCTGGCTTCCCAGCTCCACGAGTGTCAGCGCCGATGTGCTGCCCTCCGAAAAACCACCGGGAACATAGGTCGAGCTTGCACTCTGCCAGTAGTGCAACTGCGCGTAGGGCGTGCCGAGTGCCGCTGTCGGTGGAAGATCCGCACGCAACGACATCTCTAGAGATGGCAGACCCAGGGCACCGCTGTTCTGGTAGCACAGTGAGCCTTCCCAGCCAACGGCGTCATTCGTCTTTCGGCCTGTGAGGCGCAAACCCGTGGTACTTGCCGATGTGATCGCCTTCAGCGGCAGCGAGCCCGAGAGGCGCGGGTCGCCCGTCAGGATAAAACCATTGCGAACCTCCTTGCGAAAGAGAGTGGCATCCCAGGAGAGCGGAGCGCGGGTATCACGAACCGATACCTCCGTGTCCCAGCGCCGACTGTCTGGCCCTTGAAGGAAGAAGTCTACCAAACGGTCGCTTGTGGATGGGTCACGGCTGGCGCCGGGAAGGGCGAAGAGGGGATCGGGCAACAAGTTGGGCGGCAGAAGCTCCCCCGCCGCAGGTGCGAGCCGAGGTCGGAGAAGCGCGTGCAGGTGCTGGTGGGGGCGAAGCGGCTGGAGCCACTCCGCATAGGGCAATACTGCAAGGCTGCTGCGCCTGCTCTCGGGGAGGAGCCCCCCGTAGGCCGCGCGGGTCGGGAGGTTTGCCAAGGAACTTTGCTGCCAACCGAGCACGGGCCCTGCTCGCCAGAGCCGATCCGGATGTTTCTGCCGGGAGACAAGCAGGTAGGCACTCAATAGCCGTGTAGTGCCGGGAGCCAAGAGCTGATCGCTAGGCTCGGACGGCGCGGGGAAGCCACTGTCCGTACGTGGTTGAAATCCTGTTCTCTCATTTTGCATAAAGGCAAGACCGCCCGTCACTTTTACTTGTGGTGCTGGACGGCCATCCCAGCGGAGCTCCGCTCCAAGCTGACGATCTGCTAGGCTGGGGAGCTTGTGCCCACGCACGGTCAGCGCTCCCATCCAGACACT
>NZ_JAYUPA010000497.1:0-1631 GCF_043760365.1 Armatimonas sp. | reverse complement strand
GCATCCCATGCAAGGTAATCGCGTTACGCGGCGGAAGCTCAGCCATAGACGTTTATTTTATCGCAAAGCCAGCGCGGCTCGAAGAGTGGCAATTTGTGCATCGAGTGCGGCATGGGTTCCCTGCTGAAGAAACTTTAGCTTGGGGTGGCTCGCGCAGAGCGTGATGGCGGCTTCGTCGCAGACCCGGATGGGAAGGCGCGGCTTATTCTTGCCTTTCTCCACTGCGTACTCGTAGCCCCAAGTACGTTTGTCGCTGAGGAGCGGCGCAAGCATCTTTGTGGCCCAAGTAACCCGGACTTCGCGTAGAATCAGGCAGGCCGTATAGCACCGCTCAGGACGTGCACCATGCAGGTAACGGGAAAATACCGCCTTGGTCGTGGCTGGCGTGCGCTTGCAAAGAGCCAGCAAAAAGTTGTAGCCGTCGCCGTACGGGCCGTCTTCGTCGTTGCGGCGCGGGAGTGCGGCGATGCGCGGCTCCAGACGACGGCGAATCAGAGCGACATCATCCACACCCGGCAGGGCTGCCTTGAGCGTTGCGGAGTCGTCGGTTCGTCGGAAAACCCGTGTGATGGCGGCGCGAACTGCCGGACTCTTCGACCAGGTCAACGCCTTGAGGAGATTTTCGGAGCGAACGCCGCCGTTGGCAATACCGCGCCGAATATAGGCATCCACATCCCGATCTTTGCCTATCGTCAGGTCATTCAAGCGTTTCACGAGAAGTGCGGTTGCCTCTTGCGGAAAGTAGTAGAGCAGGCGCAGGGCCGCGTGGCAGATTAGCTCATCCGCCGCGTCCCAGCCCTCATCGTCTTTTTTGCTGGCAATCCCCATGCTCACGTAGTCCTCGCACAGAGAGTTAAAGAGCTTCTGCATCGGGTTGTCGGAGCGCCAGATAGACCGAACAGTGGCACAGAGTACCGGATCGTGCACGGGGCTGTTCACCACAATACACAACGTTGGCTGGTAGCGAATGGCCTGATACTCCCGCCCAACAATCTGGCCCAGAATCACGAAGCAGACGTCTCCCACCGTGACAGTGTGAGACGGAATTGGGTTCATTGTTGGTGATGCGTTTCGCAGGGGGCGCGAGATATTTCTCTCGGTGGAGTTAACTGAATTGAAGGGTAGCTCCGTGGCATATTCCATCACACCACCGGGCAAGGACGTGGCCGTGAGTTTGGTAGGTGTCGGGTTGTCGAGCGCTTCCAGTAGAAAAGGGAGGGCTTTCGCTCCGAGGGCAACGAGAGTTTTAAGGCTCTCGGGGATGCTCAAGGCGTGGTTGGTAAGCAGAAAGGTGCCGCTGCTCTCTTGACCCTCCAGGGGCGCGAAGGCGCTCCCATTCAGAGTGCCCGAGAGCCCAAAGTAGGGCTTGTTTATTGCCGCGAGCTGAACAATTAAGCCCCGAATCTGCCCGGCTTGTGCATCGGTGATCGATGGTTGCGATCCCAGTCGGATCGTGGGGAGTTTTCCGCGCTTCAGTGAGCCCGCACGACTTTGTCGGTTCATGGGTTATTTTATCCCGAAGAGTAACTTCCCGGCGGCGATGAGCAGGACGAGGGCGAGCAGGCGGCGTAGCCAGGGAGGCGGGAGGCGCTTGCTGCCCAGTAGTGCGCCCAGCGAGCCACCCGCGACGG
>NZ_JAYUPA010000496.1:0-1633 GCF_043760365.1 Armatimonas sp. | reverse complement strand
TCGTCACGCACGACACCGAGCACTTCCTCCAGAACCCACTGATCGGCCCACCCGATACCAGACTTAGGGTGAAGGATTCTCGCCAAGCCCTTGCCTGGTGCCGCGCAAAGCTGGGTGAAGGGGAAACGAGCCCAGCGTAGCACGTAGACCAGTCCAGCAGAGTGCTGGTTCCCCCGGAGGGGGAAAGGGGGGAGAAAAATGCAAAAAGATAAAGTGCTTGATTTAGTCGCCGTCGCGCCCCTCCCCCACGCGCTCGTTGTGGCACGGGAGCAGCGCCGTGATCAGAACGCTGCGATTGTGTATTTGGCTAGCCTTGCGCCTGGATCGAGGCGAACCATGGGCGACGCACTCGGGATCATCGCAGCGCTGCTCATGCCAGCACTTGGGGAAAAAGCAAACGCCGAGCGCATCGAGCTACTGCCCTGGGGAGCGCTTCGCTTCCAGCACACCAGCGCGGTTCGAGCGGTGCTGGCGGAGAAGTACTCCTACGCAACCGTCAATAAGATGCTCTCGGCGCTACGGGGAACGATAAAGACCGCTTGGCGGTTGGGCCAGCTCAGCGCGGAGGACTACCAGCGTGCCGTCGATGTCCAGCGGGTTCAGGGCGAGACGCTCCCCGCGGGCCGCTCACTCAAGACCGGAGAGATCGCGGCACTTATTGAGGTCTGCCAGAAGGATCTTAGTGCCGTTGGTGCTAGGGACGCGGCGATAGTGGCGCTGCTGTATGGCTGTGGACTGCGGCGGGCTGAACTTGCCGCACTAAGCCTTGGCGACTACGACCCGGACGAGGGCGTGGTGAAAATCCTCGGCAAACGCAACAAGCAGAGGCTCGTGCCGGTGGTTAGCGGTGCTCAGGCGGCGCTCGATGCCTGGGTGTCCATGCGCGGCGATTCGCCGGGGGCATTGCTGCTCCCCTCGCGTAAGGGCGGGAAACTGGTGAGAGATGCGGGAGCATCTGGGGAGCTGCTTGGGATGACCGCCCAAGCGCTCTACCTGATCCTGATCGAGCGGGCGCGGGAAGCGGGCGTGGTTCACTTCTCCCCCCATGACTTCAGGCGCACCTTTGTCGGAGACTTACTGGACCGTGGGGCGGATATCGCCACCGTTCAGAAGCTGGCGGGGCATGCCAACGTGACCACGACGGCACGGTATGACCGGCGCGGTGAAGTAGCCAAGCGGAAGGCGGCTGAACTACTCCATGTGCCCTTCCTCAAGGCGTAATCCTGTGGACTTGGCAAATTCTGGAGCGATGGTGTGGGCCAACATCCGAGAGGGCCAGCTCTGCCACGACAACGCCGCCGAGGGAATCAGGCTGTAGATTTGATACGGACTTGTAGAGCGAGAGCGATACAATAGGCAAGATGGAACCCACCCAGCTCATAGGGCAGAATCAGAGCGTAGAGCAGAACCAGTCCGTAGATCACGATCGGCTCTTCAAGGAGCTGCTGACGACTTTCTTTGTTGAGTTCGTCGAGGCGTTCCTGCCGGATGTGGCCGCCTATCACGGTCATTCAGTTCTCGGAATGTTGATTAATTCAATGGCACGTTCAGGACAAGCGGCAAACATTCGAGTAGCAGCAGCGATACAAGTATGACCGGCTAGGCGTATCAGGTTCATTGCCACGTTGCGAAA
>NZ_JAYUPA010000495.1:0-1633 GCF_043760365.1 Armatimonas sp. | reverse complement strand
GTCTCGCTGTCGCACAAGTAGACAAGGTAGATGGCGACTCCAAAAACGACGATGAGGACGATGAGGTTATCGTCTTCACCGAGGACGAAGCGTAATCGCCTCGCCTCGGGTTCGGTATCACGCTCAGGACACACTGTGAGTGTATTTTTAGGGAGTCGGACGGCTTCTTCTTGAGAGAGCAGGAGAGTTTCCTACCCACTCGCCGCAAGGAGGTCATCATGTCCCCGTCGCGTTTGCCCAAAAAGTATGCCTTGACACTCAAGGAGCTTCTGACCATTATGAAGCTACTGGCGATCGTCCCTTTTTTAACCATACTAGAGGACGACGGCCGCGAGTTGCGATGAGTGGAGGCGCTACGGAAGCATTGTACTGACAGTATTTAGGAAGCGAGTTCCGGTACAATTTGGGCATGCAGCGACGATACTTCCTTGCTTTTTCTCTTGTGACGCTCGCGTTTGGGTGTCGTAAAGATGCTCCTGTTTCCTCAGCATCCCTCCCTGAGGCGCTTGCTGCCGCCAAACGCGAGGGGCTGACTACCGACTGGCACGAGCTTGAAATGAAACCAGTCCCAAAGGAGCGCAATGCGGCGTTGGTCTATGTAGATGCAGAGAAGGCCTACAAAAAACTCCCCGAGCCGCAACGCAAAACCGATGGGGAGCTTCTGGCAGCCGCACAGAAGACCGACGCACTCGCGCCCGCCCAAGCCGTTCTTAAGCGCCAAGCCTTCCTTCTTAAGCTCGCTGAGAAAGCCGCTGCCCTCCCGGGTTACTCGATGGAGCGCGACTGGAGCAAGGGACTGGGCACTCCCTTCCCCGAGTATGCTGTCGCCCGGCAAATGGTGCGTCTTCTGGGAGTCCGTGCTCTGCGTGCTAGTGAAGCGGGGAAGCCCTTCGAGGCTCTGGCTGACCTGGAGCGTGCTGCGCAGATAGGGAGGCATATTGGGAGCGAGCCGACCCTGATTGCGATGCTCGTCCATGTTGCCTGTGCTACTATTGCTGACAGAGCTTTTATCAAGATTCTTCAGCGCCACGGGGGGAAATCCGAGGTTCTTTCGGCAGCACGCCAGACCGCAGCCACATTTGGCCCTACTCCAGATCTGAGGTTTTCGTATCGCGCGGAGCTTCCCTTCCAGCTCATGGAAGTAGCGAATATGCGCCAGGGAAAGCCCTTTTTACCGGATCCCGAAAAACCCGAGGATGATTCTCAAGAAATGATGGATCTCGTCAAAAACAATCCCCAGCTTGCTACCCACTGGGAACAAAGCACCGTCTGGTACTGGCGTCGTGTTTATCAGGAGCTAGCACGCAACGAGTCACTGACGCTCGCTGCACGGATGGAGGCGCTACTGGCACCGCTGGAGAAGCGCCGTAGCCGGAGTGATTACTTTGTCTTAAGCCTCGCGCCCGTGATGAGCCAGGCGGCGACCAAGCTCCAAAAATGGAACGCTCAAGCGGCGCTTCGTGAGGCTACTTTGGACTTGCTGGAGACGCGTCTTAAGACGGGTACGTTTTCTGAAAAGCCAACGCTTCCCGCTGATCCCTTCGATGATGAGTCGCTACGTTATCGGCGCACGGGAGCAGGATTTGTTCTCTACAGCCTCGCGGAGAATGGCAAGGATGATGGTGGGTCAGAC
>NZ_JAYUPA010000494.1:0-1634 GCF_043760365.1 Armatimonas sp. | reverse complement strand
GAACCGCAAGTTGCCCTCTAGTTATCCTGCCCCTAAAACGCTTGCGGAGTACAAGGCACAGATGATGGCGATTCCGGGCGGCTCGTTTGCGCGGGGGAACGAGAAATACTTAAATGAGAAAGAGGGTGGCACGGTGACGCTCTGGGCGTTTAAGATGGGGCGCACTCCGGTGACAGTGGCGATGTTCTGGGAGTTCTGCAATGCCACGAGCCGCAAGATGCCCCGCCCACCCGCTTGGGGCTGGATTCCCGATCATCCGATGGTGAACGTGAGCTGGGAAGAGGCGAAGGAGTATGCGGACTGGGCGAAACTGAAACTGCCTACGGAGGCGGAGTTCGAATACGCTTCGCATGGTGGCACCACAGATGAGTATCCTTGGAAAGGCGGTTTTGACCAGAACAAGCTCTGGAGCAGCAAGAGATCTGGCGATACGGGCGGCACTGCGTCCGTCTCGCGGTCTTCGCGTGTGTTCGTGAACGGGTACGGGCTTGTGGATATGGTGGGTAATGTGTGGGAATGGTGTTCGGATTGGTACTTCGACTACTATCCTGGAGGCGACGAAACGATCCCTACGGGGCCATCGTTTGGCAGTGGTCGCGTACTTCGCGGCGGCTCCTGGGACGGCATTGACGCGGGATACTTCCGCTGCGCGAACCGGAATTCGAGCGACTTCAACAGTGGGAACATCTACATCGGTTTCCGTCTGTCTTCCCCAGGACTGCGCTAATTTTTAGTTATAGGGAACCCATGCTGCCATTGAGCGCTCTCAACCGCGACGGCTGGTAACAGGAGACTGTGAACGTCGAAGCGGGGAACTCTAAAATAACCCTTGCAGTGGGGCATGATGAGCTTGTGGTATCGCTCATGAATAAAGAGGTTGAGTACAGAGGATTTGAGATTTAGCACAGAGTATTTAAAGTTAAGTTCAGATAATCTGAGCTAGAGTATGACTTTATTGTGGTATAGTTTAATCTATCTGACAAAAGGTTCAAGGTACACACAATGGCAATCAGCAACGATTTGAAGACCTATCACAAACTTATAGACACTTTTATTGCGCACTGGGCAGCGGTAGATGGTGCGCTGGGGAGTGCCCCCCTGGTACTGCCCGATGGAGCCACAAGGGCAGAGTGTGTGGAGGCGAAGGCGACTCTCACCGCGCTCTATCAGGCGGTTGAGAGCGGCGACAACCGAGCGCAGACCAGCACGGCGGACTGCTTGCGGCTCAAGGGGGACTTGGTGCCCCGACTGGCACAGTTCAAGGCCACAGTGAGCGGGCTCCTCCCCGGCTCGCGCTACGCCAGCGCTCTGGCAAAGACCCCTCCGAAGACCTCCTCGCAGGGGGTGGTGGTGAAGGCGCTTCAGGACACACTGAGTCTGTGGGAGCAGATCGAAGCAGATAGCGCCGTCACACTCTCCAAACCGCTCACGCTGGCAGACGGCACGACCCTGGTGGGCTTGCAGAGCGGCTTTGGACAGCTACAGAGCGCGTATAGTGCCCATGCCACGGGCAAGGAGGCAGCGAGTGCAGCCCGTGCGCAGCGCAACGAGCAGCTCAAGGTTCTCGATGCCCAGATGAAGCAGTACCGCAAGACCGCACAAGCCCGCCTCGCCAAAGGCCACCCCCTTCTCGC
>NZ_JAYUPA010000493.1:0-1634 GCF_043760365.1 Armatimonas sp. | reverse complement strand
CTCCGCCGTCAAGCCGCCAGTCGAAATCCGAACGAGCAAACTCATAGCCAATCCGGTTCCAGATCTCGTAGGTCGCACCTTTGGGGATCGTGATATCGTAGCGCAGCACGGCTCCGCCTTCGGGAACCGCTTTCTCGACTTTGTCTGCCTCGATAGAGACCTGAACCCACTTCTCGCCCGAGAGAAACTCTTTATGCCCCCAGCCTTTTGCCTCTAGGGCGATATTTGCCGTGGCCTGCTCCGCCTCCAGCCAAACGAAATCTGGGTTATTTTGCTGACGTGTTGCGCCTGTGCTGAAGAGCAACAAGAGTAACAAAAATAAAAAGAAACGTCGTTTTCCAGAGTACATTTTGATCTCTTCTCTCAGTCTAAACTAGCTTTTTGAGCTATCTTTCTCTTTCCACTTAGCACCATAGACAGTACAAATTGAAATTTTTTGTGATGAAACCGGTGGAGTTTCACCACGCATTAGTGCCTGAAGCACTTCAAAAAGGCACATGATTATTGCCGTTGGGCTCACTTCCAGGCGCACGAGTTGCTCTTCCCAGCCCAGAAGTGCAGGAGATCCCGCATTTGCATGTGTTGCAATGCGAATCGGGCCATCTAGCGGGATACCTTGCTCATGAAATGCCCCAATTAGTCCTAGAGTCAGCATGTCATCGCGCGAGATGATTCCCTCCGGCCACTCGGAGTGGGGACGTGCTAAGAGTGTACGTCCCCAGAGATAGCCACTCTGCTGCTTGGATAAGTCGTTATGCTCCGACTCAAGCACGACGATACGCGCCCCAAAAGGCAGGAGCGCTTCATGACCAAGGCGAAGAAGCTCCTCATTATCAAAGCCAACCGTGTAGGAGCCTGGCCCCGCAAAAGCGACAAAAGGAAGACTTTGTGTGCGTATCCACTCTGCATCGCATGCATCTAGGCCGATGCTTATGATGCCATGAAACTGCCCCGAGGAAATCTCCTGCTGCTGAGTGTTTGTGAGTGTCCCTGCCTCCTGCCTACTCTCCGAGAAGTAGAACGTAAGCTCTTCTTGCTCTGCCGTCGCATAGCGCTGCGCCTGCTCCAAGAGAAGGCCCCAAAAAGGAGAAGATCCAATTGCACGAAAAAAATCAGGGCGACAGATGAGGGCAATACGGTGGTGAGGAAGGTGTGATGCAACAAATATTCCCACACCATGCTTGCGGACGATAAGGGAGCGAGCTTCAAGCTCGTGAAGCGCATTGTTGATAGTGGCGACACTGGCGGGAAGTATTTCTGAAAGTTCGCGAACAGTGGGAAGCTTTGCTCCAGGGCCGAGACGTTTGACAATTTGAGTGAGCTGCAGACAACTGCTCTGGAGTTTGGTTTCCCGAATGGGACGGTCAAGTGTCATGGTCTTATATTATTCCATAACACTTGACTGCCTGCCAACAAAAAATTAAACCAGTGATGGCACTGCGATTGTCGAAAGACTTATTCTGCAGGGGCTATTTTAATGACCGTTGTTGGCGGTAGCCGCCAGTCTACGGCAATAAGATAAGGTTTTGTTAATGTTCCAAGTTGTCACCGAAAAGCAACCATACTTTTGTACTCCAGTTCAGGCCACACGGAGCCAGATCGCACAAAACTTCGTTTTCCAGGATTTCCCGAGG